>JAEYRK010000110.1 GCA_023435645.1 Bacillota bacterium | reverse complement strand
TAATCTTGCAGGTGGAAATGAGCTTTGGAGATACCCAGGATATCATTTATCCTGTTGTTTTGCGTGATGACGTGAATTGTGTTCTGGTAGATTGCGGTTATATTGGCTCCCTTCCTAACATTGAAGAAGCCCTTCAATGTAACAATATTAGGCCTGAAGATATCACACACATCCTTCTTACTCATCAGGATCATGATCATGTTGGAGCAGCTGCCGCTTTTAAGAAGAAGCATCCTAATATAAGGCTTATGGCATCCGAAGAAGAAGCTCCGTATATTTCAGGTGCCAGGAAATCACTACGTCTTGCACAGGCAGAACAGCTGCAAACAGTACTACCGGAAGATATGCAGGAATTCGGCAGAGCCTTCTGTGATCTGTTACGCTCCGTGGAAGCGGTTCAAATTGATCACATACTATATGATGGAGAACAGCTGCCTTTTTGCGGCGGCTGTCAGGTAATATTAACACCGGGGCATACTCCGGGACACATCTCACTTTATCTTCATCAATTTAATTCTATCATTGCTGGAGATGCAATCGCTCTGGAGAAGGGGAAGCCGGTGATCGCTAACCCTCAGTTCACACTGGACTTAGCGCAGGCAAATGCCTCAATGAAGCTTCTGCTGGAGCATAAGGCACAGAAGATTATCTGCTACCATGGGGGAGTTTTGGAGAAATCATAAGCAATTAGAAGCCCGGTACTATCGTAAGAAAAGCATTAGGTGAACAGGAGGTTTTATGAAAAAGACATTGATACTTATGGTTGTATTGAGTTCCTTCATCCTTGTAGCGTGTTCAAATGCTGATCGGGAACGTCAGAAGGACTTCACTGATAGAATAAATGAATTATCAAGCGCTTTGGATGGGAAACCGCTTACTGAGAAAGAAGAGACAAGTGATACGGGAGCAACTGATGCTGAGAATTCAGAGCTATCAGGCTCGCAGAGGGATGCAGATGGTAATAATAAGCCCAAAATGCTGACCTTAAGCTATCAACCCGAGGGTATTTCACCCACAGAGCAACAGAGATCTGACCTGGTGAAGATTATGCAGAAGAGACTGGATGCATTCCTTGAGTCTGCGATAATCAAGGATGCTACCTCACATATTAAGATCAGAATTCCTGACACTGAAGAAGCCAGGGAAAGCTTGCAAAGACTGTTGTTCATTGGTGACTTTCGCATTGTCGATGAAGCCGGGAATACCGGAATTACCAGTGAACATGTGAAGGAAGCCATAGCGAATGATACGGATTATACCGGTATGATAAATTATAGTGTTGAGATTACCTTCACAGAAGATGGGGCATTACGATTCAAGGAAGTAACCGAGCAGAATATCAATAAGATGTTGGATTTCTACCTAGATGACCAGCTGTTACTATCTGCCTTAGTAGCTCAGGAAATTACCGACGGCAGATGTGTCCTATCTGCAATGAGCTCCAGGGAGGAGGCAGAATATCTGGCGGTTATCCTTCGGTATGGAAGCCTGCCCTTCCGCCTATCTTTGGTAGAATGATGTTAGCATATCATGAAGCTTCAGAGCCGGTCATCTGAGAATGAAGAACCGGTGGTATGGAAGGATATCATGACGAAGGGTATAGAGACAATGGAGGGTATGAGGGCATATGAGAGTTGGAGGACAGAAGAGAAAGAAGAATTCCGTGATTGCAGCCTTAGTAATTGGGGTTACCGTCATACTTGCAGTAACGGCATTTCTCATCTATATGAATAAGAATTTTAAGGTTGATACTGAGATCGTAATTACTGATACGACCTTAGAGGTCATGGGAATGTACAGCGGTATATTTGAACTCAGCTCGGTATCCTCTGTAGAGCTCAAGGACTCATTACCTAAGATCCTGGAGAGGTCCAATGGTGCTGCAATCAATAGCGTCAAGAAGGGGGATTTTAAGCTGGAGGAGTTGGGCTTATGCAGATTGTATCTGATCTCCGAGGAAGGCCCATATCTATATATTAAGGTAAATGACTTCTATGTAATCATCAATTATCAGGATAGAAGCAGGACAGAAGCCCTGTATCGTGAGCTTATGGATCAATTGAATTAAATACTAGGGAAATGGTAATGCAATGAGGTTGCAGGGACTATAAGCCCAAAATAAGAGCGCCCGAGGGCGCTCTCTATATACAACGGGAACAGACATCCTCGCCTAAGTCCCGATTGGTTTCAAGCAGGTTACGGATAGGCTTTCCTATTGTTGTAAACGGTAAGTCGGTATTTCGGAGTTCATGGAATTCTTATAATAGTTCTTTTATCCTGCGTTCCACAACACTCAAATCCACGGTCGGTTCGAACCGTTCTACGATAGTTCCATTTCTGTCAATCAGGAATTTTGTAAAATTCCATTTAATATCGGCGGTATTCTCGTAATCCGGTACCTCCTCTGAAAGGATCTCATGCAGTTTCGGTGTCAGCTGATGCTCCGCATTAAAGCCGGAGAAGCCCTTCTGACTGGTGAGGTACTTGTATAGGGGATGAGCATTCTCACCATTTACCTCAAGCTTAGAAAAGATGGGAAATTTCACACCGTATTTGGTTTCACAGAAGCTATGGATCTCATCATCGCTTCCCGGAGCCTGGTTATGGAACTGGTTACAGGGGAAATCTAGAATTTCCAAGCCCTGTCCGGCATATTCATCATATAATTTCATCAAACCCTCGTACTGAGGTGTAAATCCACAGGCAGTAGCAGAGTTGATAATCAGCAACACCTTTCCTTTGTAATCAGCCAGACTGACTTCCTTACCATTCCGATCCTTCACTTTAAAATCATATACCTTCATCATTCATTCCTCCTATACGATTATTTATTGTATTATCTATCAAAATATAAATTATATACAAATCTATTTTATACAATTAATATACTTAGATTGTATACAATTAATATTCCTTTGTCAATATCTTTTCTATATTTATTCCCAGAAAATTTATTTTATAATCCTTGTTAGCTAATTTCGATTACCAGTACATAAAAAAGGCCTTATCTCCATAGCTATAGCAGCATTGGAGTAAGGCCCCATAATATGCGATATTGTGAATGATTCAGATAGCAGAGATTATTCATCCTCTTGCTTCTCATCATCCTCTTGCTTCATCAGGATATGGACCTTATCGATGCGGTTCTTATCCACTGCAGCAACCGTAAAGACCACATTTTGATGTGTCACGGTTTCTCCCTCTTCGGGAAGATGATCCAGATGGTAGATGATATAACCTGCGATGGAGTCGTAATCATCGGATTCTAAATCAAGGTTAAGTGCTTCGTAGAGATCATCCAGCTTCGTATTACCATCTACGATAAACTCATGCTCGGATAGAGCCTGAATAGAATCTTCCTCGTCATCATCATATTCATCACGAATCTCACCGACAATCTCCTCCAGTAGGTCCTCTATGGTGATCAACCCTGCAGTAGCGCCATACTCATCTAATACGATGGCCAGAGAGATGGAGTTTCGTCTCATTTCGATCAAAAGCTCAGAGGTTTTCTTGAATTCGTAGGTGAAGTAAGGCTCACGCATGATATCGGTGATATGAAAATCCTTCTTATCACCATGATAGAAGAACACATCCTTGAGGTTTACGATACCGATGACATTATCCCTGGTTTCTGAGTATACGGGCATTCTGGTGTATTTGTCCTCTGCAAAGACCTGAACCAACTCGTCATAGGACAACTCTGCGCTGGCAAATGCCATATCGATTCGAGGAACCATAACATCCTTGGCTAAAGCGTCTCCAAAATCTACCACATTGGTAATCATTCGGCGTTCTTCGCTCTCAATGACTCCCTCCTCATGGGAAAAATCTAAGATTGTACGGAGCTCATTCTCTGTAATTGCAGTTGTTTTAGCCTTCGGGTCTATCCGTAATAACCGCATCAATCCGACACATAGCTTATTGACGATGTAAATAACAGGGGTCAAAAGCTTGGTGAAGAAATTGATTGGTCCGGCTACTCTTAAGGATATTTTCTCTGCGTAGATCGTTGAGATGGATTTCGGTGTAATCTCACCAAAGATCAGAATCAGCAGTGTAAGGACACCGGTTACAAGTCCGACCCATTCATTGCTCCATAAGTCGATTGCCATTGTTGTAGCAATAGCGGAAGCAGAGATATTGACAATATTGTTACCGATTAATATCGTACTCAGCATCTTGCCCGGATCTTCAATCAGCTTCAGCACCATCTTAGCTCCCCTTACATCGTCGTCCGCCAGGGTACGCATACGAAGCTTATTCACGGTGGTTAGGGCTGTTTCTGATCCTGAGAAAAAGGCAGATAGCAATAATAGACACAATAATATAATCGGTTGCGCGGCATCACTGGGATCCAATTAATCATCTCCTATAAATTCAATCATAAGTTATTTAGTCAAAACATATCAATTATCTTACAGGAATGCGAGGGGCATGTCAAGTTTATGGCATTATTTTATAAAATTTTCGTAATAGTTCATGTATTCTTTATAAATTATACATAGGATACCTCCATGGAAGCTTCTATAACAAAACGTAGCTTTGAGTTTATTCGTAGGATGCACATTAAAAAAATGCTATAAAGCCTATAAAATACTATTGCTAAGCCATCCATTTAGGTGTATGATTTTGCCCGTAGCTTAATTTACATACGGAACTACCCTGGTTCCGTAATATATGGCAGGTGAAAAGTAACAAAGCATACTCTGAGCTTGCCTCCTAAACCACCAGGAGGAAAGATTGAGAAAGAAATCTCATTTATCCCTCGCAAAGCTTCTTCTTAAGAATATGAAGATGCAGGATTTAAGCGAGCACAAGAAGGCGTTCTACCTCGGAAGTATTCTTCCCGATCTAAAGCCTTCCTTCTTTACGAAGAAACACACCATTGATGAGACCTTCAACATCCTGATTGATGAGATCAGAAGAATAACTGTAGATTACGATGTAAACAAAGGCATCAATGGCTATTATGCCAGACATTTAGGCGTTATCACTCACTATCTGGCAGATTACTGTACATATCCACATAATCATGAATTTACTGGAACAATGACAGAACATATGACCTATGAGAAGGAACTGAAGCACATGATGAAGGCTTATAATCATCATGAATCTGCAAGAAGAGACAGGGAAAAGCGTGGGATAAGCCATAGTCTGGATGAAATTGAGCGCTTTATCATCATGACTCATAGAGAATATCGGAAAGCATTAAAGGCAGTGGGAATTGATATTCAATACATCCATTACCTATGTCATAAGGTGGTAGATGCCATTTTGGGCTTCTTCGAGCTGGCGTTCCATCTGAATGGTAAAGCAATAGTGGAATATAGATATTCCCCTGCGAAATAACGATAAGCGGTAATACCGCAGATACAAATAGCCCCGGATCGGTCCCGAAGCTGATGCTTCCTGACCTTTCCGAGGCTATTTTACTACGTTTGGTAATGCAAATACCTGATAAGCGGAATTGTCACACTCTCACAAGGGAATGCTGGTAGTTTGTGTTACAATGGAGTCTTCAGACATTATTTTGCAAATACCATGCTTCCGATTCTTGCAGAGATTGGCTTTGACCAGAGCCACTGATTAGTAGAGCTCGTATCAAAGAAGAACAGGGCTCCCTTACTGGGATCAGCACCGTAGAGAGCTGCCCAGGCTGCACGAATCGCATCCGACGTGGCAGGATCGTAAATCGTACCAATCTTAACAGGGGTAAATTGATAATATCCACCGGTTACATGGTAGATAACATCAGTAATCGTATTAGGCCATACTGAGCTCTTAACACGATTTACAACGACACCCCCAACTGCTACCATAGCCTCATAGGGCTCACCCTTAGCTTCGGCAGAAATCAGTCTTGCCAACAGATCAACCTCTGCACTGGTGTATGGAATTACTGTGTTCTGGACAGAAGTGTTGGCAGTGGAGCTAATCCCGGGTAGAATTAATTTCTGGCCGGGATAGATGATGTTATCCCATTCATTATTCGCTTTTTTCAGACTGTTAAGCGGTATACCATATCGCTGAGCAATCAGGAAAAGGGTATCCCCTGACTTCACTGTATAAGTCGCAGCGGGTACTTTGACTACCTGCCCGGGATAAATCAATGAGCCGGATAGATGATTATCTGCCATAAGCTGATCGGTTGTCGTGTCAAACAAGCGGCTGATGGTATAGAGGCTGTCCTTCGGAACAACCGTATATTCAGCTGCCTGGGCTGTAGAGGTTAATAGTAACAGGAACATTAGGGTCACTGCAACTGCAGTGGAGATTTTGCTTCGTAGCTTCATATTGTCTCCTTCCATAGAGCATAGGCTAGGATCGCATTCCCTTCCTAGATGTGGAAGCGACAAATCCAAATCTGTACGTTTCATTATAATTGAAAAATATGCACAAGTTCTATATAATATTGTTGGGTGCTCAGGAAGACTTAAGCTAAGCTGCATAATACTGCTACCCTTGGGGGAAGGGGTACCCGGTCATGGATCCAATGATTAAGGAACGGATATAGGACAATGAAGGAAAAATTCAATCAATAAGGAACGGAGAGAGAGGCGATTATGTCTGTGGATAAAGTACGAGATCATCTGAAACAATGGGGAAGAGATCAAGATGTATTAGAATTTGATACCTCCAGCGCAACAGTGGAGATGGCTGCTCTTGCGGTCGGTGTTGAGCCAAGCAGGATTGCTAAGACCTTATCCTTCCAGAATGGGGAGGGGGCGATGGTAATCGTCACAGCCGGGGATGCTAAGATTGACAACAGCAAATTCAAACAAGAGTATGGCTTTAAAGCAAGGATGCTGTCCTATGATGAGGTATTACAAAAGATTGGTTATGCCCCGGGTGGAGTATGTCCCTTTGGATTAGCACAGGAGATACCGGTATATCTGGACATATCCATGAAGAGGTTTTCTACAGTTTATCCAGCCTGTGGCAGCAGTAACTCAGCGATTGAGCTGACCTGTGAAGAACTGGAATGCTATAGTAAATACAGCAGGTGGGTGGATGTATGTAAGGATTGGACGTAAACCTTGTAGGCTATGTAATGATAAGGCTTCTAATAAAAAATTAAATCATGATTTAACTACAGAATAGGCATTATGATCCAGATAAAATGGAATCATAATGCCTAATTTTGTACTGAGAGATAGCTTTTTATTCTGTACTTTCATCTTCTGTACTTAAGTGGTTCAGCTGCGGATCTGCAATACATCAGTGATCTCAGCGACATAAAGGGTATGGCTATCACCACCGGGGTACCAGGTCTGCTTCAGCTGTTCGTTGATCAGTCCATCGGTATTCAGCATTTGTTTAAAGAGCTTCTTACAGATAAAGACTAGCTTGGCTTCATCAAAATAGGGGGTGTCCCCATACCTTACGACGGATAATTTTGACTTAGCAATTTTATCCTCATTCCTGCCTGAGACAGTACCAAGATAGCTTAAGGTTTTCCGATAGCTCTTATCGAAGAAGCTTAAGGAGAAGGTTTCTTCCTGATCCACAAATTCCTTAGTATAACGCTGTGGCCGTATTACGATATAAGCCACATTTTTTCCATACATTACTCCTAAGCCGCCCCAGGAGGCGGTCATCGTATTAACCTTTGTTTCGTTACCGGCAGTAATCAGCATCCAATCCTTTCCGATCAACTGAAACGGGTTCTTCCTTAGGAGCTCCGGTGCTATTATCTTATAATCATTCATAGTTTTCATCCTTCCTTTTACTGCTAACTGTATTATACGCTATGATATGCTTTGATGCAACTGACAGGCTGGGCATATTTCACAATCTTTCAGATAAAGCATATGATAGCTAATGAGGTTTATTCATTGGAGGACGTAAGGAGTATGACAATTTATGTTGTGGAACAGGGAGATACCATCGGATCAATTGCCCGGCAGTTCGGGGTGAGCGTGGAACAACTGATTTTAGAAAATGAATTGCCCAATCCTGACAATTTGGTTGTAGGACAGAGCTTAGTTATTAAGGTTCCTGAAATAGTCCATACCATTGTAGAGGGTGATACCCTGTCCGGAATTGCGCTACAATATGATGTTACCGTAACAAGGATACTTCAAAATAATCCATGGGCTGCAGTTGAGAGTGCGATTGTTCCGGGGGAAACTCTGGTGATTCGATACCAGGACGAGGAAGTGATTGATAATGTCCTTTTTAATGGATATGCTTACCCTTTTATCAATAGGGATACCTTAAGTAAGACACTGCCCTCCCTTACTTATTTGTCCTTATTTACGTATGGCTTTACGGCTGAGGGGCAACTGGTACCAATAGAGGATGAAGAACTGATTGCTCAGGCAACAGCGGCAGGAGTGGGTTCCATCATGATGCTGGCTCCTATGACAGCTGCGCAGGAATTCAACAGTCAGATTGCCCATGATATGTTCAATAATCCGACCGGTCAAGAAACACTCATTAACAATATCGTAGCAAATATGCAGGCGAAGGGATATCGGGGACTTGATATTGACTTTGAATTTGTTCTTCCGGAGGACCGTCAGGGTTTTATTGATTTTATCACTGCAGTATCAAACACACTTCGTCCTTTAGGACTTCTGACCTTTGTAGCTCTGGCTCCGAAGACCTCGGGTGAGATGACCGGATTACTTTATGAAGCCCATGATTATCCTGCAATAGGAGCAGTAGCAGATTATGTCCTGCTTATGACCTATGAATGGGGCTATACCTACGTACATACTAGTCATATGTAAACATCAAAACTTAATTGCTTTAGGGTATAACTCAATCTCAAAGCTTTTATTATCCCGGTTACCCTTTCTATTAGGTTCATTTTTTACATATTCAACTTTTTCGAGGATTTCTTTTAGTCCTTCATTTCTAGCGGCAGCAGTATCTAAGTCAAAATAAATATCAAGGATATGTTGAGCACGTGGAATAAAGGTATCATTATAGGCAGCCTGCGAATGAAGAATTGATAATTCGTTTTGCTGTAGTTTAACTGCTGTTTCTAATTCATTGATTTCATTCGATATCTTACTATTTCTCTGAAGGAAAACATCAATAGAATATACTCCCTGTTCTAATAACGTATGAATCCGGTCCTGCTGATCATGTAATTTTTCTATGTTATTTCTGATCTTATTAATAATATTCTGTTTATTAATGATAGCATCATCATAAGGACTGTCATACTTCTCATTATCCCATTTTACCTTAAAATCATTGAGCCAGCTTTTTAATGCATGAATCAATACATCCTCCACCAGATATAGAGGAGAAGAAACATTATCGCATTTCGTATTCATACATTTCACAGTATCATATGGTGTCTTGCTGCTCTTAGCCAACCTAGTCATCATCCGACCGCATTTGCCACAGAAAAGAAATCCGGATAAGGGATTTTTTAAAGTATCATTTCCGGGCACCGGTGCATGGCCACGGATACTCATCAGATGTTGAGCCTTATAAAAAACATCCTGATCAATAATAGCATCATGCAGGCCGTCCACAAGAATATAATCACCTGAGTTTTTAGTTCGAGTCTTTCTGAGCTGGCCATTATCATTGAATTTTTTCTCTTTTTTATAAGACCATCGTATCTTACCAGCATAGACAGGGTTTTTTAATATATCTGTGATAGAGGATTTAGTCCAAGCATTATTTATGGCTGGCCTAATTCCCATATCATTTAATCTGCTTGCTATGCGGGTAGCTCCAAGTTTCAGATAAGAGCCATCAGGCTGAATTTCACCGGACACATACCAGTCATATATCATCTTAATAATGGCAGCCTGATCAGGTTCCTGCATTAGAGTATAACCCTTATCATTTTTTATCTTAACCTTTAGGTACCCATAGGGAGGAATAGAAGATAAGAATTTGCCCTCCTTGGCAGATGCAATCCGACCACGCTGGATCCGGCGGTTAATGGTCTTATATTCACGGCGGGACATGAATAAGCTGAATTCAAAATATTCCTCGTCAAATTCATCAGAAGGATCATAAGTCTTAGAAGGTGTGATAATTTTTGTGTTGGTATACTTAAATGCCTTAGCAACGGTACCCTGATCAGACTGGTCACCACGGGCAAGCCTCTCTACCTCCATAACAAGAACACCTGTCCATCTACCACTCTCAACATCAGATAGTAAGCGTTGCATTTCAGGACGATCTGCTATGGTTTCTCCGGATACTATCTCACGATAAATATTATCAGTAGAGATATAGATATTCAGTTTATTAGCAAGGTCGGACAAGGCTTTCTCATGACGGCGCAGGGTTTCTCCTTCTCCTCTGGCCTCAGCTTCGAGATCCTTTCTGGATTTTCTGAGATACATACAATAATTTTCCATGGCAGCAGTCCCCCTTAAAATAAAAGCTCCGGTTGATATTGACCGGAGCTAATGTTATAATATGGAAAGGACGATATCACAGCTCTGGTCAGTTGGATATCGTTGTCCGCTCCTGTTCGCAGCAGGGGCGGTTTTTTATTGATAACATATACACATATTACCAAATATACGGTTATAATAACTCATTACGGTCAAAATTACAACCAATAATAAGAAAAAAATTAAAAAGCTATTGACGTACTAGTGGGATATCGGACATAGTGAAAATAAATAGATACCACATAATATTACAAAATATGATGACGAATGTTCTGATTTGGACACATTATGTCTGGTGGTCATGATATTATTAATACCTACCTTAGAACGCGCGGCATCAACTTGGGGGTGTATCGTACATATGAAGAATGATGATTACCGGAACTTAATCATCGAGATGCTTAATGAGCTGGATGGAGAAGATAATCGCTTCATGATCCAGTTATACACCATCATTAAGTGTCACTTAAAAAAGAAAAGAAGGCATTAGCCTTCTTTTTTAGTGGAAAGATTACTTAATAACATGGATGCATATTTTTTAAGTACATCCTTGGATTTATTATCAAGCTGGTTATATGTATGCATAATTTCGATAATAATAGAATTCAATGGATTATCAGGATCATCTAGCAAATCACTCACATAAGAAGCCACTGCATCTTCTTCAGGTACAATACGGAACATCTCGCCTATTCCATTTCTTAACCATTCCTCATTAACATTAAATTCTCTGCAGATAGAGAATACAACTGCATCTATTGGATCATTTCTGCCTATCTCATAATTTGCCAATGTATTTCTCTTTATTCCTATTTGTTTTGCAAATTCTTCTTGCGTTAACTGCATTTCCTTACGCAGTTGCTTTATACGTTCATTCATTATAGTTTCCCTCCTTAATAGATCACAAACAAATAATAATATATAATTGTGCGATTGTCAACAAAATATTATTAAAAGTTGTTGACAAATGTGTTAATGGGACATATAATAGTCACATAAACACAAATATGCTGTCGAAAACTCGAAAGGAGGCACATTATGAGTGGCATTTTAACAGAGGATAAGAAGAAAGATATTGATGATACCGTAGCAGTATTAATGCAGTTAGATAAAAACAGCTTATTGCTAGTGAAAAACGGAGCGGAGTTGTTAAAGGCCCGCCAGGAGATGGAGAGCCAGGAGAAGGAGAGCCAGGAGAAAACAGCCTAGCAATAAGCTAGGCACTAATGAGCCGATGACGGTCCCAAGTCCGTAGGAAGAATTCAGAGGGGTGCCAGATTACCCGATCTGAGAATTGTTCAGCAAGCTTTACTGGTTTCTAGTGAGGAAATCTTAAAGGTTGGAGGAATTGCAGTTCATCTGCTGCTGATCGCAACTGATAACAAATGATTAAGGCATTGGCCAGAAAAGAGGAGATAGCCGAAGGATATGCAGGTTTTATCGTTTTATCCATAAAAAGCGGAGATCGGGTATCTAATGCAACAAGTACAACCACAGTTACATAGTCTATATC
>JAEYRK010000080.1 GCA_023435645.1 Bacillota bacterium | reverse complement strand
TTCACTAAAAAGGGGAGGATAAGTATTTAACTTCTCATTTGTGATCATAATTGGAGGGGGAATCCAATTATGAAAGAGCATACGCATTTACATCCCTGCACGTAACCTCTTTGCTACGTATTAGGATATTACTATTATGATACAGGATTTCTCATTTTATACAGGAATCTAATTCTTTGGAAAAAATAATTTTTGGTTGGAAAAATGGTAAGAATAAGGTATACTATTCACATTGGGTAAAACCCTCAGAGCGGGAGGTACATAGCATGTGGAGAGCCCGCATTGAGGACAGCGTTTCATATGGCAAGGAAACCGACATACCGGATTAACTTGTCACGCTGTACATGAAAACAGATACACTGCATGAGGAAGGATGAATACGATGAGTCTTTTAAAAGAGTGGAGAGATTATGCATACGGGCAGGATATGAACAATCGTGCCGGTCAGATGTTCTGGGCAAATTATTTTAACATTGAGAAGGAGATCTATAGTAGGCTCCTGTCCGAGCCTGATAGGGTTTGGGAGGGGACGGTTGGAGAGCTGGCGAAGGAGTTTGGCACCGAGCTTAGCGTATTTGTCGGCTTCCTGGATGGCATCAATGACAGCCTGCTAGAGCCAAATCCGATTGAGGAGATGGATGAGAATACAAAGATAAGGCTTCCGTATGATAAAGAGAAGCTTTACTATAATATGGTGGCAGCAAAGGCAGATTGGCTCTATGAGCTGGAGCAATGGGATGCCCTGTTAAGTCCCGAACGTCGGAAGGAGCTATATAAGGAACAGAAAAACTCCGGTACGGTTGTAAAGGGGAAGAAGGTTGGCAGAAATGATCCCTGTCCCTGTGGCAGCGGAAAGAAATATAAGAAATGCTGCGGAGTAAATGAATAATATGAGAGAGAAAGACTATCGTACCGGTTAAGAATGAGTAATCCCGCTACATAGTCTTTTTTTATTGGTAGAGAGTGGACATCGTGATAAGTTTGTTGCGAGCATATGAAAAGGTTGCGTCAGATCATCCGTCTGTCACAACCCTAAGTACCAATTAGTTATTATACCATTAGAGGTTTTTCTGCTTATACAGCAAATATTTGATATAATTTGTGATCTCTGCAGTTCCTTCCGGTGTAAGCTGCTGATATAGATCGAAGAATTCAACAATATCCTTATCCAGTACCTCCCCACCAACAGGAAGATAGGCATCAGTAACTCCCAGAAGATAGTCGCAGGTGACATCAAAATATTTGGAAAGAGCAATCAGCTTATCAAAGGATGGTTCATTTCTTTGAGATTCATAATTCGATATGGCAGTCGGTTTCAGGCCTAAAATATCTGCTAATTCTCCTTGTGTCAATTTGTTTTTTTGCCTAAGCTGTTTTAGACGGACATTAAAATTCATAGGACCTCCTAGTTTACGAATCGTGAATATTGTGCCATAAATCATTATATTTGAAGAAAAAACGATTGTCAACACAGAATAGAAAATTCGTGCCCTATCAACAAAATTCTATTTGTTTTAGTGAATTCTATTGACAATTGAGAAACAGGCAAATATGATTATTATCGTAAGGAAATTATGGAAAAGTGTTAGGTGATATAAGAATGCGTCATGATATAAAGCTGTATCAATATAAAGGTAAGCTGATTCAGGAGAATAGCCAGGAGCTGATGATTTTTTTCAACGAATCGGGAATCATCACCGACTGTAATCATTCAGCTACAGAGGCACTGGGCTATGGAGAGGGGCTTTCCGGAAATTCGGTTTGCGATGTGTTTAAGAAGTCCTTCAGGAACGAGGGCGGATCGCTGTTGGTCCGACCTAGATTTATCGAAGGTCCGGTTGAGACCTTTGCTTACCGGAAGAATCAGACCTGCTTTGCGGTCCGCCTAAAGGTTGTTACCGTAAAATCCGGCAAGACCTTTGTGGGCTTATGCCTGGCATCAGATATATCCGAGAAGAAGAGAATGCTTCATGACCTAAAGCATATGAAGCAAGAGATGAAGTCAGCTAAGCAATATAAAAATGAATTTGTTGCCAATATCACCCATGAATTAAAAACTCCGGTGAACGGTATCAAAGGACTGACGGA
The DNA here is from genome assembly GCA_023435645.1 of Bacillota bacterium. Lineage (GTDB taxonomy): Bacteria > Bacillota > Clostridia > Lachnospirales > Lachnospiraceae > Mobilitalea. Next base: position 24,431 of record JAEYRK010000080.1, on the reverse strand, counting down.
AAACCTTCTGGGGACGGAGCTTACACCCAAGCAGCTGGAAACCTTGAATATCATTAACCGCTGCTGTGATCATATGAATTCTCTGATCAATAATTTGTTGGATATTACAAAAATCGGAAGTAATAAGCTGGTACTAGAAAAAAGAGAATTTTCCTTCCGCAAATTCATCAATGATATTATAAATTTTAATCTACAACGCATCAATGAAAAGGGTCTGAAGCTGATCGTAAATATTTCGAATGATGTGCCTGATCGTGTCATCGGTGATGAGTGCCGGTTGGCCCAGGTGCTAAACAATCTGTTTTCCAATGCTATTAAGTTTACAGCAATTGGGCAGATTGCTCTTGAGGTAGTGAAAACCTCTCAGACAGCAGATGAGGTTGAATTATTCTTTATGGTGATCGATACCGGCATAGGAATAAGTCTGGAGGATAGGGACAAGCTATTTCAGAGCTTCACACAGGTGGACAGCTCCATTACCAGAAGATTTGGGGGTACCGGTTTGGGTCTTTCCATCTGTAGTATGTTGGTCAAGGCAATGAAGGGTACGATTACGGTAGAAAGTGAAGAGAATAAAGGAAGTACCTTCTCGTTTACGGTAAGACTCGGCATTGCAGAAGGCAGAGAGTGGGCTGAGGAACAGGAAACTGAGCTATGGAATGGATATGAAGCGTCTATGGACAGGAATCAGACCTGGGATACAGATCAGAATTTTCTTGGACAACTCTTAGAGGAAGCGAAGATATCAATGGTACAAAAGGCACAGAAGGAACAGGCTGTTGAACTGGAGCTGAACAATACCATGAACAGAAGAGAACAAGAGATTCAGCTATCAATTGAAAAGTTGCAGCTGTGCTTTGATATGGAGAATTGGGAGAAGGCAGAAGAAATCGCTTACATCTTAAAAAAGCTGATACCTGAGGAGTATCATGATATCAGGAAGAAAACACTTCAATTGTTGCTTTCCATCCGTAGGGAGGAGTACGAACGTTCCACCCAGGAGCTGAATGAGCTTATGTGTATGCTGAAGGAGGTAATAGCTTGGAAAATCTAGCCTATGCTGTACCGAATATTCTTATCGTGGATGATATCAATGCAAACCTGGTGGTTCTGACGGAAATGATTAGGAACGCAGGCTATATTGCCCGCCCGGTAACCAGTGCGAAGCAGGCAATGAACGCAATAGAGATGCTGTCACCTCATTTGATCCTACTGGATGTATCCATGCCGGAGATTGATGGGTTTGAATTCTGTGCCATGCTAAAAAAGAATGTGAATACCCGGGAAATACCGATTATATTCATTTCAGCACTCCATTCCATGGAGGATAAGATCAAGGGCTTTAAGCTGGGAGCTGTGGACTATATCGCAAAGCCCTTCGAGGTAGAGGAAGTCACCTTAAGGATTAATACCCATTTAAAGATCTACAGGATGCAGCAGGAGCAGGAGATTTATAATAAGAAGCTGTATAAAATCATCAATGATCAGATCAGGAAAATATATGAGGAGCAGAAGAATATTCTTCATGCCATGAACAACCTCTCAAAAAAGAGGATTAGCGGGGATGATGGGCCTCAGCATCTGGAACGGATCAGGAGAAACAGCCGATTACTAGCCTTAGGCTTACAGCTATGCCCCAATTATAAGGATGTCGTAAGTAACAGCTTTATTGACTCCATAGAGCTGGCTGCACCACTCCACGATATCGGTAAGATCGGAATTTCAGATTTAATCCTGTTAAAGCATAATAAACTAACCCCTGAAGAGTTCGAGGTAATGAAGACCCATACCATAATCGGTGGTAATACTCTGAAGGAAATCTATTCCTATGACCATAATGAGTTTATTAAGATGGCAATAGAGATTGCAATGTATCATCATGAGAAATGGGATGGTAGCGGTTACCCGGAGGGGCTTAAGGGATATGAGATACCGCTCTCGGCGAGGATTGTAGCCATCATTGACGCCTATGACATCGCCCGGTTCAGATGCTACAAGGATCATCCGGATCCACATAGGGAGGCCTTGAATTATATTCAGGAGAAATCCGGAAGCAGCTTTGATCCGGATATTGTAAATATATTAATGAAGATACATAACCAGCTAAAGGCAAAAGAGGAATAAAGTGGATCCTTCCGCGTATGAACGCCAGGATTAGGAAGAAATGAATCCCATGGCTATGATAGGCAGAAGCGAAAACGGGGGAAGTACATGAGAAGAGATAAGGGTATCCCTATGTATATAGACTATAGTAAATCCTATCGCAGAGACAGGAGAAGTAGCAATATATTCATCAGAATTATCCTGGTATTTCTGATCGCGGGTGGGTTGGGGTTATTCTCCTATTATGCAATTAAGCTGCAGATCGCTACACAGGAGACCGGTCCTTCTATGGAAAAGGAGATGGATCCGGGAATTCTATCCGGTAGTGAAGGGGGATTAGCTGGCGTGGAGCAAGCCCAAGGCAGTGCCAAACCCGATACCGACCCGAATTCTGTTACTGAACCAGGGAAAGCCCCGGAGGAGAAGGACACTAGAATACCGACCAAGGGAAAGGGTCTATATGTAACCGCTGGGGCAGCAGGAACAGAAAGCATCCGCAGCCGTTTGATTGAAATTGCGGATACTACAGAGATCAATGCGCTGGTCATCGATGTCAAGGATGACAACGGTAAGATTACCTATGCGATGGACAGCCCCATAGCAAAAAAAGTCGGAGCTGTGACCAACTCTGTCTCCGATATGGAGGAGCTGGTTCAGGAGCTGCAGGCAAAGGGGATTTATGTGATTGCCAGAATAGTAGCATTTAAGGACCCCTATTTGGCGGAACAGAGGCATGATTTAGCGATTAAGAAGAAGGACGGCTCCCTGTATAGGGACAATAACGGGGAATGCTGGGTAAATCCTTATCATAAAGAGGTCTGGGACTATTTGGTGGAGGTGTCTTCCAAGGCAGCAGCCTCCGGCTTCAATGAAATCCAATTTGACTATATCCGGTTCTCAACCGGTAAAGGGATGGATCAGGTGGATTTCGGTAAGGATGCAGGGACGAAAAGCAAGGAAGAGGTCATCCTGGAATTCACGAAATATGCCTATGAAAGGCTGAAGCCTCTCGGTGTGTTTGTGTCGGCCGACGTGTATGGAACCATCATCAGCAGTAAGATTGACGCTGGTCTGGTAGGTCAGAACTATGTGGAGATGGCAAAGTATCTGGACTATATCTGTCCGATGATCTATCCCTCCCATTTCGGGGAAGGGAATTATGGAGTAAAATATCCGGATCTGGAGCCCTTAACAATCGTCCGTAAGGTTTTAACTGCTTCAAAGGAGAAGCTTCATGAAATTCCGGAGGGAGAGCACAGGGCGGTTGTCAGGCCCTGGCTTCAGGATTTTACCGCCTCCTGGCTGCAGAACTATATGAAATACGGTGGGGATGAAGTCAGACTACAGATCGAGGGAGTGTATGCCGCCGGCTACGAGGAATGGCTCCTTTGGAATGCGGCCTGTAATTATTCCGTGGAAGGCTTGCTTAAGGATCCTGTGAATTAATCTGAGGTAATCCCAGATAGAGGCTGGTATCCGGATACCGCGTTACAAATATAATCAGGGGGAAGGGAAAGTAATAGGTTTGTTTGAAGAAATAGGATAAACTTGTCAGGCTTATGCATATTTCCGGTGAAAGAAAAATATATATATTAGTATAATAAACCGGGAGGTGTCATATGGATAAGGCATTCCGACAAAATACTAAGGTAATATATATGCTGGAAGGGTTGTTATTCGCCTATATTGTTACCGCATTTATCCTTTTGATCTTATCATTTCTCATGCTGAAGCTGGATCTGTCCGGCACGGTCATCAGTGGGGGCATAAATTTTGTTTATATCATTTCGGCGTTTACCGGCGGCTTTTTTATCGGCAAGAAAACTGAGCAGAAGAAATTTCTGTGGGGTTTATTGATTGGTATAGCCTATTTCGTAATATTAATGCTGGTATCCCTCATGATGAACCAGGTAAGTCCGTTGCCTTTGGGCAATCTCTTCACTGTCTTTATCATAAGCAGCTTGAGTGGAATGCTGGGTGGTATGATCAGCTAATAATCAGATGAAGTATCATGATAGTAGAGATGGGATTATGGTGTTTGCGAAAGAAGGAGCCATAATCCTTTTTCTTATTTGACATTGTAATTTACAGTCGAATTGATTATACTATAGATGATTTATGACAAATATGATGAAACAGATCAGATAAGAAGGGAAGAGTACGCGATTATGAAAGGTATTATATTAGCCGGGGGACTTGGGACAAGACTCTATCCGATCACGAAGGCAATCTCGAAGCAGATACTACCGATTTATGATAAACCGATGATTTATTATCCGATGTCCGTGTTGATGCTGTCAGGGATTAAGGAGATCCTGATCATATCTACGGCAAGGGATATTGTCCTATTTGAAGAATTATTCGGGGATGGCAGCCAGCTTGGGCTTCAGATTTCCTACCAGGTGCAGCAGGCACCGAAGGGTCTTGCGGAAGCCTTTATCATAGGTGAGGAGTTTATCGGGTCTGACCGAGTAGCGCTGGTGCTGGGTGATAATATCTTTTATGGTACCGGACTTACGGGAATTCTTAAGAATGCAGCAGAAAGAACCTCCGGAGCAACGATATTCGGTTATTATGTCAAGGATCCGACTGCCTATGGTGTGGTATCCTTTGATGAGGACGGCAATGTGACTGAGATAGAAGAAAAGCCTAAGAAGCCGAAGTCCAACTACGCAGTACCCGGTCTATATTATTATGATAATGAGGTCATAAGGATCGCGAAGAGCATCCAACCCTCTGCCCGCGGTGAGCTGGAGATCACAGAAGTGAATAATGAATACCTGAGAAGGGGAGCACTGAAGGTGGAGCTTTTGGGCCGCGGAATGGCTTGGCTGGATACAGGGAATCAGGATGCCCTGCTGGAGGCTTCCAACTATGTGGCCTCCATTCAAAAGCGGCAGGGGCTGTATGTCTCCTGTCTGGAGGAGATCGCATATAAGCAGGGCTTTATCGGCAGAGAGCAGCTGCTTTCTCTGGCTGAAGCCATGAAAATGACCGAATACGGCAGATATCTGTTTGATATCGCCAATGGTCTGTAAGGAGATGCAGGATGGGAAATTTTATCTTTGAGGAACAGAACATTAAAGGGTTATATGCGATAGAGCCCAGAGTATTTGGAGACGAACGGGGATACTTTATGGAGACCTACCATCAGGAGGATTTTCTGGCAGCAGGGATTAAAGAAAGCTTTGTACAGCACAATCAATCAATGTCAAAAAAGAATGTTCTGCGAGGTCTGCATTTCCAGACAAAGCACCCACAGGGGAAGCTGGTCAGGGCCCTAAAGGGAGAGCTCTATGATGTGGCTGTGGATCTTCGGGGTGGATCACCGACCTATGGACAGTGGTTCGGGATCGTACTATCCGAGGAGAATAAGAAGATGCTGTATGTTCCTGCCGGCTTTGCCCATGGTTATCTTGTATTATCCGAGGAAGCGGTTTTCTCCTATCTGTGTACGGATTTTTACCACCCGGAGGAGGAGGGCGGGGTCATGTGGAATGATCCTGCGATTGGGGTAGAATGGCCGATTGAGAAGGGAGTTCAGCCGATCCTCTCGGAGAAGGACAAGAAGTATCCCCCCCTTGAAGTCAGCAACATTTGTTTTTAATAGCGCAATACTTATTTTTCCTATGTATTAAACCAATCCTACTTTATAGCTTGGGGGTATTTATGGAACGTATTTTTATCACCGGAGCTTCGGGTCAGCTGGGCATAGCCCTCCATGAGCTGATGTCCGGTCAGAATAGATATCAGGTCTGTCGAACGGATGCGATCCGCTCGGAGGATGGCTTAGTCCAGGCAGTTGATATTACGGATGAGGCTGCTGTAAGGAACGCGGTGGAAGCCTTTCGGCCGGATATTATCATTAATTGTGCGGCGATGACGGCTGTGGATTTGTGCGAGACTGAGCAGGAGAAGGCTTATCAGATCAATGCTCTGGGTCCAAAGTATCTTGCTCTGGCAGCAGAGCGATGGGGTGCTAAGCTGGTCCATATATCCACTGATTATGTATATGATGGAATGAAGGACAAGCCCTATGTAGAGACCGATGAGACGAAGCCCCTAAGTGTTTATGGGAAAACGAAGCTGGAGGGTGAATTATTTGTACAGAAGCATTGCCAGAGGTCCTTTATCCTCAGGACTGCCTGGATGTACGGAGAGGGAAAGAACTTTGTTAGGACAATGCTAAGGCTTGCCGAGGCGGGGAATCCGATTCGGGTTGTGAAGGATCAGTTCGGTTCACCTACCAGTGCAGCCGAGCTGGCAAAGGTTGTCCTGTTTCTGATGGAGACGGACAGCTATGGGATCTATCACGCCACCTGTGAAGGAAGCGCCAGCTGGTATGATTTTGCCTTAGCAATCTTTGAACTGGCAGGGAAGGCTGTTCAGGTCACAGCCATACCCTCATCGGAATATAAGACACCTGCGAAACGGCCGAGCTATTCCGTGCTGGAGAACAAGGCCTTAAAGGAACGGCACAGCTATGATATGAAACATTGGACAGATGCGATTGCTGAATATATGAAGTCGATGAAATGAGACCATGTGCTTCAAGAGGGTATTGACGATTGTTGGAACGATAGGATGAAAGAGAAGGGGTAAGGATATGAAGACTTATTTGGTAACCGGAGGAGCCGGGTTTATAGGTTCTAACTTTATATTGTATCTGTTTAGAAAGTATGGGGATGACCTTAGGGTCATCAATGTAGATTGTCTAACCTATGCCGGCAATCTGGAGAATCTGAAGGAAGTGGAGAACAATCCAAATTATGAGTTTCTTAGGGTGGATATCCGGGATAAGGAAGCCATCATTAAAATCTTCGAAACCCATAAGATCGACAGGGTCATCCACTTCGCTGCGGAAAGCCACGTGGATCGCAGTATTCGTGATCCGGAGGTGTTTGTCGGTACGAATATCCTAGGTACCTTAAATCTGATTAATGCCGCCAAGCTATCTTGGGAGACGGAGGGTGGTTACCTTCCCGATAAGAAGTATGTACAGGTATCCACGGATGAGGTTTATGGCTCCCTGGAGGATGAAGAGGGATATTTTTATGAAACTACCCCCTTGGATCCGCACAGCCCTTATTCTGCAAGTAAGGCATCCGCTGACCTACTGGTGAAGGCCTATGTCGATACCTTTAGGTTTCCGGCGAATATCACAAGATGCAGTAACAATTACGGTCCGTTTCAATTTCCGGAGAAGCTGATTCCTTTGATGATCAATAATGCTCTGGCAGGAAAGAGCCTGCCGGTTTATGGCTCCGGCAAGAATGTCAGAGACTGGCTCTATGTGGAGGATCACTGCAAGGCAATTGATTTGGTGGCAGAGAAGGGCAGTGTCGGTGAGATTTATAATGTGGGCGGTCACAATGAGAAGAAGAATGTGGAGATCGTTACCATGATACTTGATACCATTCTTGAGATTCTTCCTGAATCCGATGAGAGAAGGAAGCATGTTTCCCATGATTTGATCACCTATGTGGAGGATCGCAAGGGCCATGATTTCCGCTATGCCATTGCTCCGGATAAGATTAAGAGGGAGCTGGGTTGGGAGCCTGAAACCCCGTTCCATAAAGGAATAAAGCTGACCATAGAATGGTATCTTAAGCACTTATCCTGGTTAGAGCATGTAACCGGGGGAGATTATCAGAAGTATTATGAGGATATGTATCAGATATAGTGCAGTGGATGGAATATCGTGAAGTAGATATAGCGAAGTAGATAGGAAGACAGCGAAGTGAATAGGAAGATAGCGAAATAGATAGGAAGACAGCGCATTTTGATAGGAACATAGCACATTGGATAGGAACATAGTGCAATGGATAAGAACATAACGCATTGGATGGATAGATCACAGGGATATCGTTATGTAGGCTATGATCCGGACCTCCGATGAAGCGTTGTATCGAAATATGAGATATGAGCTATGAATAGAGAAGGGCTAGGTGTTTGATGAGATACGAGGAGTTTACAATAGAAGGCAGAAATGCGGTTTTGGAGGCCTTCCGATCGGGGAAGACCATTGATAAATTATTTGTTCAGGATGGCTGTAAGGATGGTCCGGTGGTTTCCATAGTTCGTGAGGCGAGGAAGACGGATGCGATCATATCCTATGTTCAGAGGGAGCGTCTTGACCAGCTGTCCCAGACGGGCAAGCATCAGGGAGTGATCGCTTATGCAGCAGCCTATGAATATGCCGAAGTAGAGGATATTCTGATGGCTGCCAAGGAGAAGGGAGAGCCTCCGTTTCTAATTCTACTGGATAATATCGAGGACCCCCATAATCTCGGGGCCATGATCAGAACGGCTCATCAAGCCGGAGCCCATGGCATCATCATACCGAAGCGCCGAGCAGTAGGTCTTACCGCTACGGTGGCGAAGACCTCAGCCGGAGCAATCAATTATCTGCCTGTCGCTAAGGTGACCAATCTGTCCACTACCATCGAGGAATTAAAGGAACAGGGTCTTTGGTTTGTATGCGCTGATATGGACGGTGAGCTGATGTTTCGTCTGAACCTGAAGGGGCCGATCGGCTTGGTAATCGGCAGTGAGGGCGAGGGTGTCGGCAGACTGGTGAAGGAAAAATGTGATTATGTGGCTAAGATCCCGATGTACGGTAAGGTGGATTCCTTAAATGCTTCCGTGGCCATGGGTGTCTTATCTTATGAGATTGTCAGACAAAGATTAAGCTAGTAAGAGTAGCATTACAAGTCTAAGGCAGGATGGTTTGTTTATGTCATTACGGACAGGATATGAGTTACAATGGGAGCTACTGGGTGAATAGGAGAGGTCTTTATGAGTACATTAACCAAATATGAGTCCATATCCGATGAAGAGATACTTCTCCGGATTCAGAAGGGTGACCAGTCTGCAATGGATTACCTGCTGGAGAAGTACAAATATCTGGTCCGCAATAAGGCAAAGGCATTGTATTTAATTGGTGGGGATAGGGACGATTTGATTCAGGAGGGAATGATCGGCTTGTATAAGGCAATCCGTGATTATGATCCTGAGAAACAGAAATTCTTCTTTAATTTTGCGGATCTGTGTATCTCCAGACAGATTTACAGTGCCATCAAGGCCTCCAACCGTAAAAAGAACATCCCGCTTAACACATATATTTCCATATACACCCCGGTATATGGAGAAAGTGGGGATAATGAGGAAAAAGAGGCGTTGGTTGACATAATGTACCAAAAAAACGTATCAAATCCTGAGGAATTGGTTATTGACAAAGAGAATACCAGTATGATAGAATATGAACTTGTAAGGCGTCTGAGCGACCTGGAACGTCAGGTCCTAAGCTTGTACATGCAGGATTTAAAATATGTGCAGATTGCTGAAGTACTTGGGAAAGAACCGAAAACAATCGACAACGCATTAACAAGAATTAAGACGAAATTAAATCAGGTTCTGAAGGAATTTTAATTACCTTACCAAAGGTTACGAATGCTGCTGTAGCTCAGACGGTAGAGCACCTCATTGGTAATGAGGAGGTCAGCGGTTCAAGTCCGCCCAGCAGCTTATCCGCTCTATTGCCTTATGATAGAGTGGAGGATGTTCCATGAAGCAGATGGGACATGTAAATATCGAGGTGTGGCTCAGCTTGGCTAGAGCGCTACGTTAGGGACGTAGAGGCCGCAGGTTCAAATCCTGTCACCTCGATTATATGGAATGTGAAGGAGCTGTTTCCAAATCGGAAAACAGCTCTCTTTTCATGTCCGGCACTATGAAATAAGGATTCCAGACCATCCAATCAAATTCTACTTCCTTCTCTTTTATCGGGTAACCCATATGATTCCGGACGGGATCAGTATACATATATTCTACTCGTACAGCTTACTTTCATGGAAGCTATATAGCATGTCTCTTGGAAGTCATTCAGCAAATTACCTTGGATACCATTACCATAGATTGTCATATGGCTTGCTTTTTGGTACAATAGGAAGAGCATAAAAGGTTTTTGGAGTATTAACCATAAAGTATAACGAATAAAAGGAATGATGGAGGGGCTATGCTTAAACTCAATAATCTGATAAAGCTTCGTATGAAACGACAATGTTTGTCCCATCCTGTGGACAGCTCCGGCTATGATGCCCTGTTCCGGGATATGTCTCCGGTGCCTACGGTTTATTGGTGCGAGCCCGGCAGTCCGCCGACACTTCCCTTGCATACGGAGCTGGATGATCATAGCTATAACTCCTATCGAAGGTCCCGCAGAGAGATATTGAAGGGACGTTTTGCAGGAGGGACGATTGGCTATGTAACAGCAGAGGATATGGAACTGTTTGCATGCCTATACCGTAAGGAGATCACCGGATATACCATTGTACAGCGGGAGCTGCTGGAGCTGTTCAGGCAGGAGGGTCCCATGAATATCGGCGCTCTGAAGGAGCTGACGAATTACCTGGTCAAAGAAATCACTCCTGCACTTCACAGACTGCAGGAGGCTTTTCTGGTTTATGAGGATCAGGTAGATCAGGAGTGGGACCGGGGGTGGTACCTATTTGAAGGAGAATTCCCGGAGGTAGACCTTAACCGGTATACGAAGCTGGAGGCATTAAAGCTTCTGATGCCTAGAGTGGCCAGGCTTCTTGTGTTTTTTGATGAGGGGCTAATAAAGTCCTATTACAGGCTTCCGGGAAAGCTGATTAAGGAAGCAATCACAGAGCTCTTGGCGGAGGGTTATCTAATTCCAGCTACTGTAAACGGGAAGCAGGGATATCTTCTGAAGGAGGATGAAGTGCTTCTTATGCAGGAGGCTTCTCTTGAACAGGAGAAGGGTACTGAGCCGATACAGGCGGTATTGATGCTTCAAAAAAACGATTTTCTGGTGCGGGCATATGCGGATGAACTGAAGAAGAAATTTAAGTCAGAATGGGATACGCTGTATTATCTTTTGATAGATGGTGAATTTCGGGGAGCGGTCATGGGAAGATTTAAATTCGGTCCTCATGTGATCCAGGATATCCTCCTGGACCTGCCGGATCAGGAGGCGCTGGAACGCAGGGAGGAAATTCTTAAGGCGGTATATTCTGTCTTCGACCCTATAGCCAGCAAGGCGATCCGTTACAATAGAGAAGTGTTGAATCATAGTTAGACCTTATATCCTGCCTTCAATTAACCAAGTGAGCTTAGGATGGGAGTGAAATAAATGTTAACCTTTGAGGATATTAAGGATTTATGTCTGTCGAAACCCGGAGCCTATGAGTGCTGTCCCTTTGGCCCCTTTCCCATCTGCTACAAGGTGGGTAAGCGGATCTTTCTGGAATGGTATCCTCAGAAGGAAATGATAACGGTAAGAAGTGAGCCGTTGCTGGGGGATTATCATAAGCAGAACTATCCAGGAAGCGTGCTTCCTGGCTATCATTGTCCGGATCGGCAGAGGCGTTATAAGATTACTGTATTTATTAACAGGGATGTGGAGGATGAGATTATTTCAGATATGATTGAGCACTCCTATCAGGAGGCAGCAAAGAGGAAATAATGGAACGTGTTAGTTGAGGTTCATATGGTTGCTATAAACATAGAAACATTCGAAGGGAAGGATCTTTCATGCAAGGTAAATAGTTATGAATAAAAAAATAAAAAAACTGTAAATAAATAGATTGACAAACATAGAATGAGGAGTTATACTGTAGCCTACAATCTATATATGAATAATAGGAATGGGAAGGAGAAGCCAATGAGAACACCAAGGATCATGTGTATGTATATGTGTGGCATGTGTAGCATGCCGTCAGACATATTTACGCTATGATAGTGAATGTGGTGTTTTCATCATGCATAGGAAGCATAGTTTCTTCTGATATCGTATGAAAATAGCCTGACAGGATGCTATCATTGCATCCTGTTTTTTTATTTTCATTTTCGTACATATTATCAGCATAGCGTTGTAAAAGTAAGGACACGGAGGTGGAATTCTTGGAGAATAAGAAACCGATCATCGAATTGGTCGGACTTGGGAAGACATTCCTAAGCAAGAATAGTACCGTAAAAGCACTAGAGGATATCAACCTGACAATCTATGAGGGGGAAATCTTTGGTATCATCGGATTAAGCGGAGCGGGAAAAAGTACACTGGTAAGATGCATTAATTATTTGGAGAAGCCTACAGCAGGAACTGTAATTTTCGACGGGATTGATCTAGGTCGGGTGAAAGAAAAGGAGCTGTTGATTCTAAGGCAGTCCATGGGGATGATTTTTCAACAGTTCAATCTGCTGATGCAGAGAACGGCCCTACAGAATATCTGTTTTCCGATGGAAATCGCCGGAATACCCAGGGCAGAAGCAAAGAAAAAAGCAACCGAGCTGCTGGAGGTGGTTGGGCTGACGGAGAAAGCAAAGGCTTATCCGGCTCAGTTATCCGGAGGCCAGAAGCAGCGAATCGCAATCGCCAGAGCACTGGCTACGAATCCAAAGATCCTGCTCTGTGATGAGGCGACCAGTGCGCTGGATCCTACGACGACCCGTTCCATCCTAAGCCTATTAAAGGAGATTAATCAAAAGCTTGGAATCACAGTCATCGTAATTACACATGAAATGAGCGTGATTGAAGAAATCTGTAATCGTGTGGCGATCATAGACCAAAGTCATATTGCTGAGGTTGGTGAGGTGGAGGATATTTTTATCAGGCCAAAATCAAAAATAGCAAAGCAACTGGTATTCTCCGGCGAAACCCATATTGAGTCCTTTGTTGGGGAACACAAATGTCGGATCATATTTGATGGAAGAACCTCCTTTGAGCCGGTCATTGCCAATATGATTCTGGAGTGCAGGACTCCGGTCAATATACTGTTTGCGGATACGAAAGACATAGACGGTAAGGCCTTTGGACAGATGATCATCCAGCTACCGGACGATGAAATCAGCAGAAAAAGAGTCTATGCTTATCTTCAGTCAAACCAAATTCCTTACGAGGAGGTGACCTGATATGTGGAATGATCAAATAATCCAAATGCTAATCAAGGGGATAGGGGAATCTCTATATATGACCCTCTTGTCCTCGCTGGTGGCTTATATCATTGGTCTTCCGATGGGTATTCTACTGGTGGTCACGGATAAGGACGGAATTGCTCCGGCAGTTTTATTCAATAAGGTTCTGGGTGTGATTGTGAACCTCATCCGTTCCGTACCCTTTGTCATTCTATTGGTAGCCTTGATGCCTTTCACCAGGGCTATCATTCATACCACCATCGGACCGAATGCAGTAGTCATTCCCTTAATCATCGGCTCGGCGCCTTATATTGCCAGGCTGGTGGAATCCTCCCTGAAGGAAGTGGACCACGGAGTAGTGGAAGCGGCACAATCCATGGGAGCATCACCCATACAGCTTATTTATAAGGTACTCATTCCGGAAGCGATGCCTTCCCTGATTATGGGAGGTGCGATAGCTATTATTACAATCCTTAGCTATTCCGCTATGGCAGGCTTCGTCGGAGCCGGTGGACTTGGTTCCATAGCAATCAATTATGGATATTACCGCAATCAATCGGACATTATGATTGTTACGATTCTGATTCTGGTATTGATCGTTCAGGCCTTCCAGGAGCTTGGGGTCAGATGGATGAAGCATTCTGATAAAAGATTATAAATTAATATAAAGGAGGAAACATAATGAAAAAAATTTTATCTCTCGTATTAGTAATCACCTTAACGGCAGCCGCCCTGATCGGCTGCGGAACAAAAGACAATAATTCTGGGGATCAAAACCAGGCAGGAGCCCAAGGGGATAAGAAGGAAACCAAGCCTATCATTGTAGGGGCCAGCGTTACTCCCCATGCTGAAATTTTAGAGAAGGCGAAGAGCATCCTTGCAGCACAGGGCTATGAACTGAAGATCATTGAGTACACTGATTATGTTCAGCCTAATGTAGCGCTGGATGCAGGCGATCTGGATGCCAACTACTTCCAGCATCAGCCCTATCTGGATCAGTTCAATAAAGATCGGGGTATGGACCTTGTATCCGTAGCCATCATCCATTATGAGCCCTTTGGCGTCTATCCCGGCAAGACAAAGACCTTTGAGGAACTGAAGGACGGGGCACAGATTGCGGTTCCGAATGACGGTACCAATGAGGCACGGGCTCTACTCCTTTTAGAGGCTCAGGGATTAATTAAGCTGAAGGAGGGCGTTGGTATGGAGGCCACGAAGAACGATATCGCAGAAAATCCGAAAAAGCTTGATATCGTTGAAATTGAAGCAGCACAGCTGGCCCGCTCCCTGCAGGATGTCGATATGGCTGTAATTAACGGTAACTTTGCTATACAGGCAGAGCTGAATGTATCCAAGGATGCGATTGCTGTGGAGGATAAGGACTCCCTGGCAGCCGATACCTACGGAAATGTTATTGCCGTTAAGAAGGGGAATGAGGAAAAAGAGGAAATCAAAGCCTTGGTGAATGCCCTAAAGAGTGAAGAAATAAAGAAATATATCAATGATACCTATGAGGGAGCGGTAGTACCGAAATTCTAGTAGGTTTCATTCAGGACGGATAACAGGGCACTGTAGGAACGCAGGGCCGGAAGACAGAATACAAGGGGTATTTCTCTTATTCTGAAGGATAAACGTAATGTTTATCGAAGGAGTAAGGGGGATACCCTTTTTCATGACAATAAAATCAATAGCGGAGCAGTACATTCACTGATCGAGTGACCAGAGAACAATAAAATATAGTTATCTTTGCTACCACATCATGAGGTATTCGGCACAGTCATACAACCGGAGTACTGGACATATATCAGGAAGGTAGGAAGGCATTTGAGCGAGGGGGGGCTAAGCCTTTGTATTACAGAAATGGGAAACGTTCCTAACGACAGAATGCTACAAAATGTTGCAGGGTTGTGGTTTCCGTGCTACTATAAGATTGGATATAGTTATAGTTTAGATAGGGGGGAACGGATGAAGAGCATTTTGAAGCTGAAACGCATTTATCTTTTGGGGCTTATCCCGATATCCTTCCTGCTCATCCTTTTGGCAAAGAATAGCAGCTTTTTTGCAGAGCAGATTTATGCCCTACATCTCTACAAATGGCTCTCTCAGTTATTGTCAATAATTACAGGGGTTTTTCCTTTATCTGTAGCTGAGCTTTTGATTTATACCCTGCCGGTTTTGTTGATTATATTTTCTATCCGCTATCTGCTTCGTATTGTTCGTTCGGGACCTAACCGGGGGCAGGTGGTACTGAAGGGGTTATTGAATATCCTCTGTGCCATCAGTGTAGGGTTATTCCTCTTTGTGATATTATCCGGTATCAACTATTACAGATATTCCTTCAGTCATTATTCAGGGCTACAGATTAGAAAATCTACATTGGATGAACTATATGAATTAACTGAGAGTCTAGCACATCAGGCAAATGAGCTTAGGGAGATGACCACAGGCAGGGATGAGGACGGGGTGTTTACCTTTAGCGAAAGCAAGTTCAAAGTAGCAAGGCAGGCTGACCAAGCCATGGACGAATTGGCAAAGAGCTATTCTGTTCTAAAGGGTAGGTACAGTGCGCCAAAGCCGATTCTGTCATCGAAGCTGATGTCCTATACCGAGATAACCGGTATCTTCATTCCATTTACCATGGAGGCGAATGTGAATATTGATATTCCCGACTATACCATACCGGCTACAATGCTACATGAGCTGGCACATTTACGGGGGTTCATGCGGGAGGATGAGGCCAACTATATTGCCTACCTGGCAGGGATGGAATCGGAAAATGCCGAGATTCGATACAGCAGTACAATGCTGGCTCTGATTATTTCGGGCAATGAGCTATACGGACAGGATCCGGATCGATATTTTAAAATAAGAAGCCAATACTCGGAGGGAGTCCTTAAGGATATACGGGCAAATTCTGAATACTGGACGAAATATGAGGATACCGTAATCAGTACTGTATCCAACAAAATCAATGATACCTACCTGAAAGCAAATAACCAATCGGATGGTGTGAAAAGCTATGGGCGTATGGTAGATTTGCTGCTGGCAAAATACCGTAAGGACCAGGGGATCGATGAGGCCCCTTAAGAAGATTAAATCATAAAAAAGAATTTATATAAAAAAGACAAAAGGCATCTTGTCCTCAAGGCAGTACAATACTTAAAATGTATGAACTGTCGGGGAGCATAGGGTGCCTTTTTGTGTGGGTATCATTGGATGCTGTAATATGAGAGGGAAAAAATAGGTTGATTTTTTAAGAATTTATGTTATACTTATTAAGTAAATGTTAACAAAATGTTATAAGTTATCCAAATATGATGAGTATTCAGGAGACAACATGAAAAAATCAAAGCGGATTATAGTAATATTACTTGCAGTGATACTGATTACAGCGAATGTGGGCGGAATAGCATTTGCCTCAGAAGCAGTGACGCCGCTGCAGGAAAACCTTACATATGATTCTGAAAATAACAGCACGGATCAGACCGGCACTCAGGTCACTACTACTGATGCTACAGCAGAGGAAGCTGATTTCGCAGAGGATGCACAGACGGCAGACGGATTGCTGTCGTTGGATGGATATGAGATTTTTGTAGATGAGCAAGGGCAGGTTTTCTATCAAGAGAAGGAACCGGCTGAAACAGTGATTATTGATTCCAAGGAAGAGGAGCCCACACCGGAACAGGAGACTAAGAAGGAGAGTGCAGCTACGAAGCCCTCTTATTCTGAGAAGGATTTGAGACTTCTGGCAAGTCTGGTGTATTCAGAAGCAGGCAACCAATCCTACAAAGGGATGCTCGCAGTAGCAAATATCGTACTAAACAGGATGAAGAGCCCGGTGTATTCCCATAGTAATACAGTGAAGGAAGTCATCTATGATAAGAAATGGTCCGTACAGTTTGCGGTTACAATCAAAAGCAAGAAGACCGGATTAAGTATGCTGGATAAAGCATTGAACAGCTATGATACCGGTAAGTTCGCCGGCTCCAACCCGGAAGCAGAGAAGAAGGCCATGAATAAGGCAATCAAAGCAGCGAAGGCTGCACTTCAGGGTGAAAATAATATCGGCAACTACCTTTGCTTCAATGCAGTAAACAGAAGCACAAGCCGGATAAAGAAGAACTATCCCGACCATAAGATTATCGGAGATCATATCTTCTACAGAACAAAGTAATGCAGAAAGTGAAATATGGAAGATGATACATAAACCCGTCAGAAATCCTAACAATAAACTTAGGTTTCGGGCGGGTTTCTTATTCTAGTTTCGGCTCTCGATTGTGAAATAGTTCTTTAATCTTAAAGGGGATTGTGGTATTATATAACATATGTAGATTTCATATGGGAAATAATTACTAAACAGAAGTGATCGTTGACATCACATTGCATTAAGCCAGGAGGAAAACATGGAAAATAAGGATACTATCGAAAATAAAGAGAATTTACCGGAGGATACTGCACCGGTATCCAAGAACTTTATCGAGCTGATTATCGATAAGGATCTGGAGGAAGGTCATGTGACGAATGTCGTAACGAGATTTCCTCCGGAGCCGAACGGATACCTCCATATCGGTCATGCCAAATCCATACTTTTAAACTATGGGCTGGCGAAGAAGTATGGCGGTAAATTTAATCTCCGCTTTGATGATACCAACCCCACGAAGGAGAAGACTGAGTTCGTGGATTCTATCATAGAGGATGTGAAATGGGTAGGTGGTGATTTTGAGGACCGCCTGTTCTTCGCATCTGATTATTTTGACCAGATGTATGAGGCTGCTGTGAAGCTAATTAAGAAGGGAAAAGCCTTTGTCTGTGATCTGACAGCGGAGGAGATCAGGGAATACAGAGGAAATCTGACCGAGGCTGGCAAGAACAGCCCGTACAGAGATCGTAGCGTCGAAGAGAATCTCCGCCTGTTTGAGGAAATGAAGGAAGGCAAATACCCGGATGGCTCCAAGGTACTCCGTGCCAAGATTGATATGGCATCTCCCAACATGAACATGAGAGATCCGGTTATTTACCGTGTAGCAAAGATTCCTCACCATAATACAGGGGATAAATGGTGCATCTACCCGATGTATGACTTTGCCCACCCGATTGAGGATGCCATTGAAGGAATAACGCACTCCATCTGTACCCTTGAATTTGAGGACCACCGTCCGCTCTATGACTGGGTGGTTCAGGAACTGGAATATGAAAACCCTCCGAAGCAGATAGAATTTGCGAAGATGTACCTTACCAATGTAATCACCGGTAAGCGTTATATCAAGAAGCTTGTTGAGGATGGTATTGTGGATGGCTGGGACGACCCCAGACTCGTATCCATCAATGCCTTAAGAAGAAGAGGCTTTACCCCGGAATCCATTCAGATGTTCATGGAGCTGGTCGGTGTATCCAAGAGTCAGAGCTCTGTGGATTATGCTATGCTGGAGTATTGCATTCGTGAGGATCTGAAGCTTAAGGCTCCTAGAGTTATGGCAGTACTTGACCCCATCAAGCTGATTATTGATAATTATCCGGAAGGACAGCTGGAGTATCTGGAAGCACCCAATAACCAGGAGAATGAAGCCATGGGTGTCAGACAGGTTCCTTTTGGCAAGGTTTTATATATTGAAAGGGAGGATTTTATGATCGAGCCTCCTAAGAAGTATTTCCGTCTCTACCCCGGGAATGAGGTAAGACTGATGAATGCTTATTTTGTAACCTGTGTCAGCTATCAGACGGATGACGCCGGTAGGGTGACTGAGGTACATTGCACCTACGATCCTGAGACGAAGAGCGGCTCCGGTTTTAATGCCAGAAAGGTGAAGGGAACCATCCACTGGGTTGCTGCTGAGACAGCAATCAAAGCAGAGGTCCGTTTATATGAAAATATTGTGGATGAGGCGAAGGGTGTGTATAATGAAGATGGCAGCCTGAACCTAAATCCTAATTCCATTACAGTGTTGAAGGATTGCTATCTGGAGCCCAGTACAGCAGGGGCTGTAGCTCCTGCAAGATATCAGTTCTTAAGGCAGGGCTTCTTCTGTCTGGATAGTAAGGACGCTACAGCAAAGAAACCGGTATATAACCGGATCGTGTCCCTGAAAAGCTCCTACAAGCCGGAATAACCTTTGAAACGAAAGACGATTAGGATAAAACAAAAATGGAGGATAAGCAATGGCGAATTTATTTTCCGGACTAGAACAATTCGGTCTTGGTAATCTGTCCGAGATTAATGTTTATGACGAAAAAGAGAAAGAAGAGAGCAAAGACTCCTCAACAGAAGCAAAGCCTGCTTTTGCAGAAGAGGATATTATATTTGATAAAACCCATGTCTGCCCTGTGTGCGACCGGGAATTTAAGGCCAAGATGGTAAAATCGGGCAAGGTAAAGCTCCTTTCACTGGATACTGATCTACGTCCCAGATACCAGTTTGCGGATCCCCTGAAGTATGATGCGATCCTCTGTCCGATGTGCGGTTATGCCGCATTGAGCCGCTTCTTTAAATATGTGACGAATGCACAAGCTAATTTAATCAAGAAGAACATCTCAGCGTCCTTCCATGGAATTAAGGAGACAGGAGATATCTTGACCTATGATGATGCAATAGCGCGTCACAAGCTGGCTCTGGTGAATGCAATTGTAAAGAAAGCAAAGACATCAGAGAGGGCCTATACCTGTCTGAAGACCGCCTGGCTGATCAGAGGTAAGGCAGAGAATCTTCCCAAGGATACGCCGGACTATAAAAATGTGATAGATGCCTTAGCGAAGGAAGAATTGGATTTCATATCGAAGGCTTATGATGGCTTTAATGAAGCCTTCAGTAAAGAGACCTTTCCGATGTGCGGTATGGATGAAAATACAATGACCCTTTTGGTAGCTGATCTGGCGAGAAAAATCAAGAAATACGACGAAGCAAGCCGTTGGATCTCCAAAGTGCTGATTGCCAGGGATTCCAATGAACGGATTAAAGCAAAAGCCAGAGAAATCAAAGAATTGATCAAAGAGGATAAATAATTGAAAGAGAAACTGCACACCATTCCTGTAAATGAAGCCTTTGATACTGATTGCGAATGTCCGCTCTGTGTGATGCATAAATCCCTGGAGGACAAGGCCATAGATTTCACCATGGGACCCAGCTATATGGAGGATGACGTCCGTGGGGAGACCTCCCGCCTTGGTTTTTGTCAAAAGCATTTGGAGCAGCTATATCAAAACCAAAACCGGCTGGGGCTTGCTCTTATTTTAAAGAGCCATATGGACCTGCTGATGAAAGAGGTAGTAAAGCAGACAGGGGCGAATGGGAAGCTGCCTGTTCCTTCCCTCCTTAAGAAGAAGGGGGAGCAATCCGGACTGTCAACCCATCTGGAAAAGGTGATGAGCACCTGCTATATCTGTGAGAAGATTGAGAATACCTTTGAACGGTATATGGCTACGATATTCCACCTATATCGTACGGAGAAGGAGTTTCAACATAAATTTACTGCCTGCAAGGGGTTCTGTACAAACCATTATAGCCTTCTTCATTCCTTGGCACCTAAGTTCCTTCGTGGGGAGGAGTTGAAAGACTTTATCAAGGAGCTGGATACCCTGTATATCGAGAATATGAAACGGGTCAGAGATGATTTGGAATGGTTTATTAATAAATTTGATTATCGATATGCTGAGGAGCCCTGGAAGAATGCCAAAGATGCATTGACCCGCGCTATGCTCAAGACAAACAGTATTATATAGGCTATGGTATATTGTTCCACGATTTGAATATACTATTATAGTATGTTTAAGAAAAAAGGTCAGAGGGCTGTATAAAACAGCCCTCTTTTAAGAAAAAATGAGAAAAGCAAAGGAAAAGCGAGATAAAGAGAGCAATCATAAGAAAAGTGCCAGAATCGGATGAGAAGTGAAGTTGCATATTAAAGGCAAATTTACTAATATATAAACATCAGTTAGCACTCAATCAATAAGAGTGCTAATAATTATCTAAACTATAGAAACTGTTGCGAAAGCAATGCTTACCAAAGTAATCGCATAGAGGTTTCTCATGGTGAAATGAAGAAATTATTGAAGGAGGAATATCACATGAAACTTGTACCATTAGGAGATAAGGTAGTATTAAAGCAATTAATAGCCGAAGAGACCACGAAATCCGGTATTGTACTTCCCGGTCAGGCCAAGGAAAAGCCCCAGCAGGCTGAAGTAATCGCTGTTGGACCCGGCGGAGTGATTGATGGCAAGGAAGTAGTAATGCAGGTTAAGGTTGGAGACAAGGTGATTTATTCTAAGTATGCAGGCACGGAAGTGAAGCTTGAGGATGAGGAATTTATCATTGTTAAGCAGAACGACATCGTTGCAGTAGTAGAAGACTAATTAAGGAGGAGAGATAGATATGGCAAAGCAGATCAAATACGGTGCAGATGCACGTGCAGCATTAGAAGCTGGTGTAAATAAATTAGCGAATACAGTACGAGTTACCTTAGGCCCTAAGGGTAGAAATGTAGTTCTTGATAAGTCCTTTGGTACACCTTTAATTACAAACGACGGTGTTACGATTGCTAAGGAAATTGAGCTGGAGGATGCCTTTGAGAATATGGGCGCTCAGCTGGTGAAGGAGGTTGCTACCAAGACCAATGATGTAGCTGGTGATGGTACCACCACAGCAACTGTTCTGGCACAGGCAATGATCACCGAAGGAATGAAGAACCTGGCAGCAGGTGCTAACCCGATCATTTTAAGAAAGGGTATGAAGAAGGCTACCGATACTGCAGTGGATTCCATCATTAAGATGAGCTCTACCTTAAAGGGTAAGGAGCAGATTGCCAGAGTAGCAGCAATCTCCGCAGGGGATGACACCGTTGGTCAGCTGGTTGCTGATGCAATGGAGAAGGTTTCAAACGATGGAGTTATCACAATCGAGGAATCCAAAACCATGAAGACAGAGCTGGAGCTGGTAGAAGGTATGCAGTTTGACCGTGGCTATATCTCCGCTTATATGTGCACAGACATGGATAAGATGGAAGCGGTGCTTGATAATCCGTACATCCTGATTACCGATAAGAAGATCTCCAATATTCAGGAAATTTTACCGGTATTAGAGCAGATCGTACAGTCCGGTGCAAGACTGTTAATCATTGCTGAAGATGTTGAGGGTGAAGCTCTTACCACCTTAGTTTTGAATAAATTAAGAGGAACCTTTACCGTAGTTGCTGTGAAGGCTCCCGGCTATGGTGACAGAAGAAAGGCAATGCTGCAGGATATCGCGATCTTAACCGGTGGTACTGTGATTACCGATGAGCTTGGTCTTGATCTGAAGGAGACCACAATGGCACAGCTGGGTCGTGCAAAATCCGTTAAGGTTCAAAAGGAAAACACCATCATCGTTGACGGTGAAGGCAGCAAGGAAGAAATCAAAGCAAGAATCAATCAGATCAAGGCTCAGATCGAAGAGACCACCTCTGAATTCGATAAAGAGAAGCTGCAGGAGAGACTGGCGAAGCTGGCAGGCGGCGTAGCAGTCATCAGAGTAGGTGCAGCAACCGAGACAGAGATGAAGGAGAACA
The DNA here is from genome assembly GCA_023435645.1 of Bacillota bacterium. GTDB lineage: Bacteria > Bacillota > Clostridia > Lachnospirales > Lachnospiraceae > Mobilitalea. The sequence continues at coordinate 1,854 of JAEYRK010000080.1, read as the reverse complement.
AGCTCCGTATGGAGGATGCTCTTGCAGCTACCAAGGCAGCGGTAGAAGAGGGTATTGTAGCAGGCGGCGGTTCTGTATTCATCCATGCTTCCAAGGAAGTTGCTAAGCTGGCAGCTGATCTGGAGGGAGACGAGAAGACCGGTGCTAACATCATCCTGAAGGCACTTGAGTCCCCCTTATTCTGCATCGTTTCCAATGCAGGACTGGAAGGCTCTGTAGTAATCAGCAAGGTGAAGGAAAACAATCCGGGCGTAGGCTTTGATGCTTTGACTGAGCAGTATGTGGATATGGTGCAGGCAGGTATTCTGGATCCTACCAAGGTAGCAAGGAGCGCTCTGCAAAATGCAACCAGCGTAGCTTCCACACTCCTTACCACAGAGTCTGTTGTAGCCAATATCAAGGAGAAGGAGCCTGCAATGCCTGCAGGTGGACCTGGAATGGGAATGATGTAAGCCCCTCCTTGGGTTATCGATGTATAATCAATCAATGAATATCTTAGGCTGTCGCTTGACAGGTTTGTAATAGGGCTGTTCTATATAGCTGTTTAGATACAAGAGGCTCCCTTTACACTCCCCTCACAAACTAGTTAGAAGACACACCACCCTATTTGTGCACTGCCATCGGACATAAATGTCCGCTTTCAGTCACACAAATAGGGTGCCATGTCTTCTAAATAGTGCATTATGGGGAGTATAAAGGGCCTCTTGTATCTTTTTAGTTATGTGAAACAGCCCTATGTCTATACTGTGAGCGACAGCCTGATTTCATCTTAGCTAACGACATAGCATAACATTGTAAGGATTAGGATGAGGAAGGGAAAAAACATTTGCTCTTTTCGGAAAGATTGTGTATGATGTTATAAATTTTACTAAGAAGGAGAGGAATCATGAAGCTGGTAAGACCATCAATGGAATTCAAGGATCAGGTTATGGAGTATAGGAATGAGTTTCTGACCAATGGGGAGAATTTAGCAGGTTCGTCCTATCTGAATCGTTATGAGACTTATGAGGAGTGGTTGCAATTTGTCTGGGATAATGAGCAGGAGGATACGAAGCATACGGGTGTTACAGCGAATGTATTTCTGGCCATTCGGGAGGAAGATAATAAGCTAATCGGTCTGATTAATATCAGGCATTCATTAAACGATTATTTATATAATTACGGGGGTCATATCGGATATAGTGTCCGAAGGGCGGAACGCAGAAAAGGCTATGCCAAGGAGATGCTAAGTCAGGCGCTGGAGAAATGCAGGAAACTAAACCTGAAGGAAGTCCTGATTACATGTAATGCATCCAATACTGCTTCCGAAAAAACGATCCTTTCCTGCGGGGGAGTTCTGGATAATGAAGTGATGGAAGGAGAAGAAACGATAAAACGATACTGGATACCGTTATAGGATGATTGTATCTGCTGCATTGAAGGGAGATTAAGGAGAATGAGCTAAAGCTAGAGCTTCTATCAGCGGTTCGTATCGCATCTGAAGAGATCATTGGTCAAAAGGGAGCTTGTAAAGTGGAGATGTATCTGGGAGCCTTTCAACAAGCGAAGCATCTACATTGTCATGTGATCTATGATTCAACAATAGATTGACCTGTCAATAATAACTTTATACGATTGATCAATCATTAGCCTTCCTATGCCAGGAGGTTTACATAACAGGGTTTCATGCTTCGGGCGTACAAAAAACCCATCCATGGGATTGTTTATGGATGGGTTTCTTGTATAGATAGGGATCGCTTATATGAATTTCATTTAAACATAATGGTAAACGCAGGTTAATAGGTTATGATATGGCCCGGCATTATGAATTCAACACATCCAGGATCTGCTTTTTATAAGCCATAAATTCCTTGC
>JAEYRK010000090.1 GCA_023435645.1 Bacillota bacterium | reverse complement strand
GCATAGTTTAAAAGACCATCTCCTGCCAGAAGGGCCATGGCCTCTCCATAAACCACATGGGTGGTCTTCCTCCCCCTCCGGTACTCATCATTATCCATACTGGGAAGATCATCATGGACCAGAGAGTAAGTATGGATCATTTCAATTGCTGCCAGGAAGGGCTCCAATAAGGTCAGATCCTCCCCTCCAAACAGACGATAGCTTTCCAGCATTAGCATCGGACGAAGTCGCTTTCCTCCTGCCAACAGACTGTAATTCATGGCTTCCATCACAGTTTTCTGTTCCCCAAACTCCTGCGGTATATATTTATGCAGTATGGCTTCAATTTCTGAAACCCTATTCTGCCGCTCAACATTAAAGTTCATTTGTCTCACCGTTTCCACTTAATATGATCAGTTCCTTCTCCACCCGATCAATGGAATCATTGCAAGCCTTAAGCAGCTTCATTCCCTCTTGATATAAAGTGAAGGAATTTTCCAATGTAATATCGGGCTTCTCCAGCGACTCAATAATCTCATTTAACTTCTCAAAGGACTCCTCCAGTTTAAAATCCTTTTCCTCCATATGATCTCCATTCCGTCCCTTGCAGGCAGCTATTGCTTGTCACTGCCTCATCGGGGCTCTGTGCAAATAACCTATAGTATCCATATCCATCCTCTATCTCTGAACTTCATTGGTCATTCATCATTGGATCAGTGGAACTCTCTTTGCTTTTCCTTTATTTCCTCAACTCTGGTCCGGATATCACCGTCCAATAAGGAAATGGTCAGCAGCTTTTTGGGAGAAACCGCCTGAATGCTTTGTAAGGGCTTATTGTCCTCTCCGACTACCAAAGCATAGCCCTTGCTCAGCTTCGACAAGGGGGACAAGCCCTCCAGCTTTGCGATGTATAACTCAAGTCTGTGCCGTTTTTCCTTCAATCGCTGGTTCATACGAACCTGTAGTCTCTGCTCCATATCCATCAGAAGCTGTCTCTTCTGCTTGATCTGATAGGCCGGACTAGCATAGAACAGTCTCAGCCTCAGTTCCTTCAGCCTGTTCTGCTGATATGTAACCTTCTGGACCATGGCCTTTGTCAGGAGACTCCTGTAATCCTTCAGCTTATTGAGATAGGACATGTAATCATTGATTGCCAGCTCTGCTGCCGCCGAAGGGGTCGGTGCCCTTAGATCCGCTACATAATCAGAAATTGTGATATCCGTTTCATGTCCCACCGCCGAGATAATCGGGGTACGGCAGGCATATATAGCCCTTGCCACGAGCTCCTCGTTGAAGGCCCATAAATCCTCGATGGAGCCCCCACCTCTGCCAATAATGATGGTATCCACACCGAGCCTGTCCAAGGTCTGAATTCCCTTTACCACACTTTGTGCTGCTCCCTCCCCTTGTACCTGGGCCGGAAATAAAATCAGCTGAACATAGGGGTTACGCCTTTTGGAAATATGAATAATATCCTGAAGGGCTGCCCCCGTAGATGCTGTTACGATCCCCACTCTCTTCGGATACGGAGGAATCGGCTTCTTGTGGGCCGGATGGAAGAGTCCTTCAGCCTCCAGATCCTTCTTAAGTTTCTCAAACCGCTCATAGAGTAAGCCCAGTCCGTCCAATAGAATTTCTGATGCATAGAGCTGGTATTTTCCATCCCTTTCATAGACATTGATGCTTCCCAGGGCTATCACGCTCTGCCCTTCCTCCAGCCGGAAGGTCAGTCCTCTTCTCTGTCCGGCAAACATCACACAGGCTAATTGCCCCTGAGCATCCTTCATCGTGAAATAAATATGCCCAGAGGTATGGTATTTGCAGTTGGATACTTCTCCCTTCACATAGATATGGTTTAGTATCCGGTCCTTAATAAACAAATTCTTAATATACTGGTTAATCTCTGTAACCGAGTAAGCTTGATTCATACTAACTCCAATTCTATCCTAATCAAACAACGATAAACTACGGAGAGGTTCCGACCGATGAGGAATGCTGATCAAAGCTCTATGCCTATGCTGTGTTTCATCCCGATTACGTCAGCTTCGCTAATATGCCGTTGATAAAGCTGGGAGAATCGTCTCCGCCGAATATCTTAGCCAGCTCTACGGCTTCGTTGATCGCCACCTTAACCGGTATATCGTCATCATATTGCATCTCGAATACGGCAAGCCTTAATATCGTAAGGTCTACCTTACCCATACGGTTGAGCTTCCAGCCGGTAGCTGCCTCCGACAGTACTTGATCAATCTCCTCAAGCTTCTCTACCACTGCGTTCAGCCTTCCGGTCAGGTATGCATATTCCTCTACTGTGGGCTCCTTCAGGTCAGCAATATACAGCTCTATCTGTTCTTTTAACTCATTCCTCTCATAAAAGTCCTTACGGAACAGCATAAGGAAAATGTGCTCTCTTATCTCTCTTCTCGTCACTGCCGGGTTTCCTCCTAATCTTTTTTGCCGGTTATACAGCCGACAATCTGCAGCTGAAGTGTGATATTCCTTCGCTGCCCATAGTTCTTTCTGATCACTTATCTTGCTTTTTCAGCATGAATAAACAACCCTTAAATTCACATCTAAGGGTTGTTTGTCAGTATCATTCTTTTACGATATTAACTCCCGCGATCCGGATGTTTACTTCCTTGACCGATAACCCGGTCATATTCTCAATCGCTAATTTAACCTTTTCCTGAACCTGCCCTGCTGTTTCCGGGATCCCATATCCATATTCCAAGGTTAAGGCCATATCCACCGAAACTGCGTCCGGACTTACTAAAACCTTAACTCCCTTAGATAAGTTCTTCTTACCAAGCTTACCGGCAAGCTCATTCGTAACATTACCGGATGTAGCTGCTACGCCCTTCACTTCAGTTGCCGCCAGTCCAGCGATAACGGCTACTACTTCATCCGCAATCTGCACCTCGCCAACCTTGCCATTTTCATGTATTTTATAAGTATTCCTAATTTCAGGTTCCTTGTTCACAGCAGATACCTCCTTAGTTCCTATTCTGATCTGGTATATTCTATACATCTCATTATTATATAGTATTATACCAAACTGGTCAACTTTTTCAATTGTAAATAATATTTTTTCATTATTCTTCCATGACCACCGGAACAATTGACATATTGGCTACCGATATCTCAGTTTTATTCTTAACAACCTCTTCAATGATTGCCAGCTGCTGATCGCTGACGCTCTCTGTATTGATGATAACATCTACCTTGCCTCCATTAATACTTACCAGTGCATCATCGAAGCCTCTTGCCTTAAGGAGTATCTCCGTAGCATTTTCCTTCTCTGCCACCTCTGTCAGTTCCATCATGCGGTTTACTGCATCCTGCTTCAATGCCTCCGCTACATCCGGATCCTCCATGATTTCAAGGTATGTAGCCTTATTCCTGGCGCGCATCTGCTCCCGTTCCATCTTGTTGGAGATAAAATATCCGGCTTCTATCGTTGTACTGGCTAAGACAGCTTCTCCCGGTACACCATCCTCAAGATCAAGCTCACCGGTATCTGCTACATCGTTTGCTGCTGTCAGGATATCATCATCGGAAATATCTCCCAGTTCATTTGAGGTATCACTCTTGGTATCCACAGGGGTGGTCTCATCATTTTCATTCGCGGTACCTGTGGTATTTGTATCGGTTTTCTTTGATTCTTCTGCTGCCGTATTATCGCTTGCTTTGTTATCCGTCGTCGTGTCTCCGGTGGTGGTAGTATCTGTAGTATCCTGAGTCAGCTCCATACCGTTCAGCTCTGAGATGATTCCGTCCAGCTCCGGATTCGTAGTTTCTACGGCTTTGCCCGCATCCGGCTTATCATTGTTGGTAAAGCTCAAATAACCGGCAATCACGATCATAATTGCTAGGGCAGTGATAATGATCTGATTCTTTTTAAATATATTTTTCATTTATAAACCTCCTGATCATTGAATTCCATCACTCATTTTCATTACTTTCACTTTATGCACAGGCACGTCAAATAATACCTCTGCCGCTTCCATGATATCCATAATTATCCTGACATCGTCTCCGCCTTCTGCTATAACGACGACACCTTCTACTTTCGGTTCATATTCCTGAACGATGTAAGGTACTGTCTTTCCGTCTTCGTTCGTTATCAGAACGGTGCTATCTTCCCGCCGAAAATTATTGTCTGATCTGCTTCCGCCCTCCCCATCAACTTCGTTCAAGCCTTCCTTCGTATATGGACTATCCTTCAAGGCCACCTGTTCTTTCGAGGCTTTTAGGGTTATCATAACCTCTACATCACCAATCCCATTTACCTTTCTAAGGATGCTCTCAAGCTTTTCTTCCATTTCTGTTATATAAGTATTCGAATCATAGCTTGTCGTATTCGTCTCTTTTTGTGGCAGCTGGCTGCTAATATCGGCAGTTTTATTTTTCGCCTCCTCCTTACCAAAAATATTTGGAACTGATAACAGAATGAGAAGGATCCCGGCAACAAAAATCATAGCCAGTTTTGGTAGTCCTAATTCCTTCAGGGAAATTTTCTTTTTCTCCATATTATCCTCCCTGTATACTAATATTTATATTATCCGGCGGGGTATTATAGAAGTCCGATAATTTATTTTTTACACTGATTTCCGCAGGGGACGGTGCTTTCTGTAGGGCCTTTTGCTCACCCTCCGAGTCCGGATCAGACCGGGTAATCGTGATGTCCTCTACAAAAATACGCTCCACCTGATTCTTCCCTTTGCTTCCATAAGCGGCGACAAGCTCCATCTTCAAAATCCCACCGAAGCCCCGACTTTTTTCATCCCGGTCAAAGATTAGCTTAAAATCAACCAGCCTGAGTCCATCTTCCTGAAGTATGGTGATCACCTGGTTTTTCACCTTGTCACTATACTCCCGAAAAATAAGCTCCAGCTGCTCTTCCTCCATGGTCCGGAGGCTATTCTCAAAATCAGCGGTCTCTACGGCAAAGCCATTGTATTCGAGGTAATGATCCAGCTTGTCCTCCACCTTCAGATATTTCAAGAAGGGTGATATCACAATCAATACAAGGATCATACCGGATACAATGCTCACATATTTCTTATAGCTTAGGTTTCCCAGTAGATTCATGATAATCGTATTCAGGATCATATAGATTACAATATTTCTGATCCAAGCATATAGGTCTGCCATATGATTTCTATCTCACCCCTCCTGTTGACACTGCAACAATAGTTATGGAAAGCAGGAACAGCACCGCTCCCACGAATACGGAATGCAGTAGCATTTCTGCTGATTTGGCAGAGACGCTGATACACTCAATGATTCTTTTATCAGAGATTGGCTGTAATGCAGCAGATCCGATTTTAAAAATCAGAGTAACAATCACCAGCTTCATAATTGGCACAGCACAAATGATCAGAATTACAATCAGCCCCGCAACACCGATGGCATTTTTAAGCAGTACTCCCGCTCCCAGGATTGTCTCCGCCACTCCTTCGATGGTATCCCCAATTCCCGGAATAGCAGAGGCTCCCTTAAGCAGAGTGGAACGCTTCACCTGATCGGCAACCGGGACAATTAACCCCTGAATTGCCTGAAATCCCAATACGGCTGCCAGGAGACTTTTTAAAAGCCATTTGATGATGGTTTCGAATAATCCGGCCAGTCTGGACAGCATATCCTCCTTAGACAGATTATTTGCCAGCAATATGACCAGATAGATATTGATCATCGGTATGACTATCTTAAGAAGGACCAGATTCACAATACTGATGATTACCAGCGCAGCTTCATAAAATACCAGTGAGGTGGCACTGCCCGTACAGAAGCCGACGGACATAAAGTAGGCTGGTACCAGAGCCTTCATAAAGTCCAGGATTTTACCGATTGCTGTACTGGCAATCACGGAGGCACTAATAAAGGAGCTGATCAAAAGGCTGAACATGAGCAGATAGGTTACATAATAACCGGTCTCGGATACCTGGCTATTTTTAAAGGCTATGGATAAATTCGTAAAGATAGCTGCTACCAGCGCAATCGAAATCAGTCTTCCGAAGGTACCCAGATTTGCCTTCACTTCCCCCTTAATTGACTGTAAAAGCTGATTTCCCAGATTGGTAATGGAGAAGGTCTCCTCCCCGCTCATCAGCTTCCCAACATAATCACCGAAATTCATGGGGTTATCATTCTCCATGATGTCATCGATTACCTTCTGTATCCCCTCATAATCAATATCCTCTACATGAGTAGCTGCTTTGGCCTCCTTTGTCCGAGTCGAGGCTAGGATAACCAACATAAGGAAGCCGATCATCCACCGGAATAGGATGTGATGGGACCTATGACTTGTCCACTTTTTCATTGTATGTATTCCCCCTTATCTTCCTGTTTGTTGGGTCAGACAGCCTGTGATCGGTAGAGCCTGTCCTTGCTTGAAGCTGTTTGAACGGTGACATTTGCTCCGTTCTATGCCGTGAGAAAGTTGTTGATGGTGTCCAGTAGAGCTAACAGGATCGGCATACTAATGGCTAGGATCGTTAGCTTGCCGACCAGCTCCACCTGCTCGCTGATGGCCTGGTAGCCCGAATCCTTACAGAGGGAAGCTGCAAATTCCGTAATATAGGTAATTCCGATTATTTTCACAAGGACCT
>JAEYRK010000039.1 GCA_023435645.1 Bacillota bacterium | reverse complement strand
TCTGCTGCTACCCGAATTAGCCACATTTTTTAATATCAGTATTGATGAACTGGTAGGCTTTGAGCCTCAAATGACCTTAGAAGAGATCCGGAAGCTATATCGCAGATTGGCAGAGGCTTTTACAAAGGAGCCCTTTGAAGAGGTGCTTGAGGAATGCAGGGCATATCTGAAAAAATACTATTCCTGCTGGCAGCTTCAGGTACAGATCGGCTTGCTCCTGTTGAATCATGTCTCCTTGGCTCCGGAGAAGGAAATAGTGGATGAAATCATAGCGGAGCTTCTTGAGCTATATCAAAGAGTAGAGAAGGCATCAGAGGATGTGGTCTTGGCAAAGATGGCCGTTCATCTGCGGGCCGTATGCTACCTAAGCCAGCAGAAGCCGGTGGAGGCAATCGAGCTGTTAGAGAAGCTGAGGGAAACTGCATTTCATCCGGAGAGCCTTCTGGTGAAGGCCTATCAGATGAAGGGGGATTCTGATAAGGCATTGGAGCATCTACAGGGATATGTATATGTGAATCTCATGAATATCCTTGGGGCAGCACAGGATTTCTTTCAGCTGTATTCCGGCAATTCACAAAAGCTGGCACGAATCTATGAAATCTATAACGAACTGAATAAAATCTTTGAGCTGGAGGAGCTGCACCCGGCACTGCTAATGCAGATGGAGTTATCAGCGGCATATGCTTTTGCGGGATATGGCAATAAGGAAAAGGCATTGGATGCCCTCGAACATAGCATAGAATTGATGTACCGCATCGGAAAAGGTAAGATTATTCTAAAGGGCAATGATATCTTTGATCTGCTGGATCAGTATTTTGCAGATATTGATATAGAAAACGCAGCGCCAAGAAATGTTGAAGCCATATGGTACGACCTGAAAAATCACATTATCAATCATCCGACCTTTGAAATGCTGAGGGATGAGGAACGCTTCCAACGTGTGATAAAGCAGCTGGAGAATCTAAGTCCGAACAAGTAATTAGGACAGTAAAAAATAAAAAGCGTAGATTTGCGCGGAAAGAGGAAGATATGGATCAAATAATGGAATACCTACCTTTTATTATACCGATTTTACTAGTGGAGCTGGCTCTTATGCTGACAGCGTTGGTTCATGTTTTGAAGCATAAAAAATACCGTTTTGGCAATCAAATTCTTTGGATTCTGATTGTGGTATTGCTACAGATTCTGGGGCCTATCCTATATTTCACAATAGGGAGAGGGGAAGAATAATGGATGTTTTAGCGCTGAAAAATATTCAGAAGCACTTCGGGAGCCTGGAGGTTATTAAGGACTTAAGCTTCTCAGTACCGGAGCATACAGTTTTCGGTTTCATCGGAAAGAATGGAGCCGGCAAGACAACCACGATGAAGATGATTCTTGGATTTCTAGAGCCCAGTGCCGGGGAAATCTATGTCTGTGGAGAAAAGGTAGCCTATGGAAATACAAGGACGAACCGGTCCATCGGATACCTGCCGGATGTACCGGAATTCTATGGATATATGAGCCCGAAGGAGTATCTGAGACTATGTGGTGAAATTACAGGCTTAACGAAGGAGCAGATTACAAGCAGATCTGCGGAGCTCCTTCGGCTGGTCGGACTGGATAATGCCAACAGGCGTATTCGGGGATTTTCCCGTGGTATGAAGCAAAGGCTGGGCATTGCACAAGCCCTGCTAAATGAGCCAAAGCTTTTGATCTGTGATGAACCAACCTCTGCGCTGGATCCAATCGGAAGGAAGGAGATTCTGGATATTCTGTCGGTAGCCAGGGAACGGACGACCATTGTATTTTCTACCCATATCCTATCTGATGTGGAACGGGTTTGTGACAGTATCGGTGTATTGAATGAGGGCAGATTGGTTTTACAGGGAACCGTACAGGAGATTAAGAATGAACGCCGCAAGGATGCAATCCGTATAGAAGTGGACAGCGAGAAGGCTGCCCGGCTCTTAAGCGATAAAATCGCAAGCCTTCCCTTCGTGCTGGAGGCAGCAACGGAGGAAAACAGCATTGAGGTTCAGCTTACGAAGGCAGAGAAATATGGGAAGGAGCTTTTGGCATTAATAGTAGGTGAGGATATCGCAGTGCTTCGCTATGAGATTCTTGAGCCTTCCCTGGAGCATGTATTTTTTGAGGTGGTAGGATGAAGGGTTATATGGCTTTTGTGAAGAAAGAACTAATAGAGCAGCTCCGTACTTACCGCATTTTGATCCTTCTCTCGGTATTCTTTCTCTTTGGTCTGATGAGTCCTCTGTCAGCCAAACTGCTACCGGAGATCCTGTCCGGAATGGAAATGCAGGGCATGGTTATCACAATACCGGAACCGACTGCCATGGATGCCTATGCTCAATTTTTCAAAAATATAGCCCAGATAGGAGTCGTTGTAATCCTGTTGGTATTCGGTGGTATGATTTCAAATGAGCTGACCAGAGGGACCTTGGTCATAGTACTGGCGAAGGGACTCGGAAGGCATACCGTGCTCCTGTCAAAGTATACGGCCTCTTTGGCGGTATGGACAATTGCCATAGCCCTTGCCGGTGTTGTTAATCAGGGTTATACGATGTACCTGTTTGATACCTCAGGGATTACTAATCTTATATTCTCCTTATTCTGCTTGTGGCTGTTCGGGGCCTTCCTACTGGCATTGATCCTGCTGTCCAGTATACTGACAGGAGGAAGCTTTGGTGGATTGATTTTGACAGCAACAGCATTGGCCGGGTTACTGCTGTTGAATATTTTCCCGTCCATGGAGAAGTTCAATCCAATCTATCTGTCGTCCCATAATACGATGTTTTTAACCGGAAGCCTGTCGCCGGCTGATGCTCTATGGCCGATACTGATAACCATAGGATGGATCGTCGGGTCCATGGCAGCCGCTATCTCCTTGTTTCATAAGAAAAAACTATAGAAGAATTAATAATTAGGGTACAGATTATAGGTGATAAGGCCTGTCTGTACCTTTTTTATCGTCATGGGCAGTGATGGAAAGCCAGAGCAGATCAGTGACTGAAAGAAAGCTCCGGATAGAGGTGGAAAGCTGAGCAGGACAGTGTTAGAAACATAGGTCTGGATCGTGATGGAAAGCTAGAGCAGAACGGTGATTGAAAGTAAGCTCTGGATAGTCATGGTAAGCTAGAACAAGACAGTGATTGATCATGGGCTGGTTATGGTATAGATTGGACAGTGACTGAATTATATTGACAAAAACTATGATATCTCATAAGATTATTTCTTGGAAATCAAGTCGGTTTCAATGGATGAGAGAGTGGCTTTAAGGGCATGATTCATTGGAAAGCTGCTCTATTGATGATAGATGAACAGTCGGAGCATGATAGAAGATCAGCCATAGAGAGGAAGGGTTATGACGCAGACGATCCATAGCTTCTGAAAGGAACAGCTGCAAGGAATCTGTAGGCTGTTAAATCGGCTTGGTAATCCTATGAGGCACTGGAAATAGGAACAGATAGGAAGAGAGGACTTTGAGATGAGTAATATTTGGCATGATATCAATCCGGAACGCATCAATCCGGAGGATTTCGTAGCAGTAATTGAGATAACGAAGGGCAGCAAGAAGAAGTATGAATTGGATAAGGAAACAGGTCATATCATACTGGACCGTATTCTTTATACCTCCACTCACTACCCGGCGAATTATGGCTTTATTCCTAGAACCTACGGGGATGATCTGGATCCCTTGGATGTGCTGGTGCTCTGCTCCGAGTCGATTGATCCTCTGACGCTTGTCAGATGCTATCCGATCGGGGTAATAAACATGATTGACAATGGGATGGGCGATGAGAAGATTATTGCAATACCCTATAATGATCCCAATTATAATATTTATCATAATATAGATGAGCTACCCCAGCATGTCTTCAATGAGATGAGACATTTCTTCAGTGTATATAAGGAATTGGAGAATAAGGAAACCGCGGTGAATGAATTAGGAGGTCCTGAGGATGCCGCTAGGATTATAGAGTATTGTATCGGTCACTATAATGACAAATTTGGAGACCGGGTAAAACGATAAACGTTAATCAATGAGGTTAGTTCAAAGCTAAGCCCCATTCAATTTATCCTCAGAGCGCTAATCTTTGGTACGGATATGTGTGCCGATTTTCTGGGCGCACTTATCCTGCCAATCATAAGTATACTCTGGCGTTCCTATGTGGGGATGCGAGGGAGACAATAGCCGCTTACATTTTTACAACCAGCAGCACTTACTCTGTGTATTTTATACGGAGACATGTTCTACAGGTAGTGTTATCATAGGCGTTACTGATTCCATCCCTATAGGATAGGATGGATTTGGTTTGCTAAGCCATAGGTCCATAGAAGAAGTCAATACATAGCTTGGAGGATAGCGATGCAAAGATTGAATTTATCAACCCCAAGAGTTTTGCTTCGACGGTTTCAACCGGAGGATTTCGAGGATTTGTATGAATACCTTTCAGATGAAGAGGTAGTAAGGTATGAACCCTATCCTCCCTATACAAGGGAACAATGCAGGCTGGAAGCGGTCAGAAGATCCAAAAACAATGAATTCCTGGCAGTTTGCCTGCGAGAATCCGGTAAATTAATCGGTAATTTATATTTTTCTAAGAGAGATTATGGCACCTGGGAGCTGGGCTATGTATTTCACCGGCATTATCATGGGTTTGGATATGCCACGGAAGCTGCCAGGGCATTGCTTGACTATGGGTTTCGGGAGGAGAATGTCAGAAGAGTGGTGGCAAGCTGTAACCCGGAGAATGATGCTTCCTGGAAGCTCTTGGAACGTTTGCATATGAGAAGAGAAGGCCATGAGCTTAAGAATATCTACTTCAAAACTGACAGTGACGGAAAGCCTCTCTGGCAGGATAGCTATCACTATGCAATACTTGCTGAGGAATGGCAGCAGGGCACACCGGCACAGGGACGATAGAAGCTATAAAAGAGAAACGATTGAGGGAAAATAAAACCAGGCTTAGGAGGGGTCCTAAAGGCCTGGTTTTTTTCGTTAGATATATTTACTTCCTGTGATCCTAAAGAGGTCTGGTCAAACGATTTACAGCTATCGTTGCTCATTGCCACGAATGATGTTATATGCAGCACAGAACATGCCAAATAAGATACCCGTGATTGGGAATACAATCCATGCCTTGCCCCATAGGTTAAAAGCAAAGCCGCATAATAGAAAGATGGCTGCTGCCAAAGGCCATACGATGGAGGCAACGGCTCCGATAACCCGTTCTTCCTTACTGCTTTGTCTTGGACCATATTCTCCGATTTGCAAAAGACGGCAATAGCTCTCACGGATACAGCCAAAATATATGAAATCATAAACTGCAATAGCAGCAATCCCAAGCAAAATTACAACTCCATACTGTGACCTGCCTTCTCCCATGAAGGTGGTAAGGAGCAGTGAAACAGGGGAGAGAATCAGGAGGCAAACGCCTGTGATTACGCTGATGAAGTAAGTACGGTTAAAGTCATCATACATTTTCCTCAGTTCAGCCTTGACTCCGGCAGGTAGGGACACACCTTTCTCTATATATTGATACTTCTCGAAGTCCATAGCAGAATAGATAAAGATTCCGACAGCAACTGCCACCAGCAGAAATAAGGGAATCAGACTTAGAATCGATCCTCGGTCCTCCACGAAGCCTGCACCGAATACACCGTCATCAAACAGCTTATTCATCAGAATGAGTACTGCCGCAGCAAGGATACATAGGAACACACCCAGACCGATCTGTAGCCCCATCCTCTTCTTGATTTTCAGGTAGGAGTATGTCTCTTCCCTGGTAATCATGGGATAAGAATTTGTATCCTCTTCCTTCTTGATTCCTAGCTCACTCACCAGCTCATCAATATTCCCAAATTCCGAGATGACAATTCCAATTGCCTCATTTTCGGACTTACCTGCTGCCTTCAGCTCGTTATATTTTTCTTCCATATTATTTAAGATATTGCTCTTCAATTCAGTCATCTGTGCTGTCTTCGGTAATGCAGAAAACATATTGTCCAGATATACTCTTATTGTTTCCATGATTCATTCCACTCCTTAATAAATCGATTAATTACATCCTTGGTTAATTCCCATTCTTCGCATTTCTCCTTGTAATAAGCAATTCCTGAGGCTGTGATTCTGTAATAGGTTCGTCTTTTTCCGTAGGACTCCTCACCATAGAAGGATTCGATATATCCGCTGTTCTCCAGTCGGTTGAATGCGGAATATAGGGTCGTCTCCTTCATGATGTATTTGCCCTCGGACTTTTCCTTAATGTTCTTGGATATTTCGTAACCATAGGATTCACCCTCCAGGAGGAAGAATAGGATGATCGTATCATTATATCCCCTGATCACATCACTGCTGATCATCTTTGAGCCCTCCTTACCTTAAGAAGATGGGTGCGCGGACCATCTACTCAACTACTTCATCTATCGTAGTACTTGAAGTATAGCACAACTACTACGACAGGTAAAGTACTTTTTAAAATTTTTTTCAAAAAAGTGAAAATAATCCATTTTTTATATTGACAATATAAAAATGGCGGTATATACTCTGTATTAGTTAGTTACTTGACTAATCAACCGAAGATGTAACGAGGTTATAGTTAATGAACAAGGGCCAGGAAATAGAACCTGGAGAAGGGAGGGCACAAATGCTGCTAGACTTTGATGGTGAGCGCCCTATTTTTATCCAGATTGCTGAGGGTATTGAAGATGCTATATTAACCGGAGCATATGAAGAGGATAGCCAGATACCCTC
The DNA here is from genome assembly GCA_023435645.1 of Bacillota bacterium. Taxonomy (GTDB): domain Bacteria; phylum Bacillota; class Clostridia; order Lachnospirales; family Lachnospiraceae; genus Mobilitalea. The sequence continues at coordinate 27,743 of JAEYRK010000039.1, read as the reverse complement.
AATCACGGAGTTCTCTACCACCTATCGGATCAATCCGGCGACAGCATTGAAGGGGATATCTATGCTGGTAGAGGAAGGAATATTATATAAGAAACGGGGGTTAGGTATGTTTGTTGCGGTGGGTGCAGTGGATCAGCTGGGGAGTAAGAGGAAGAAATTATTTTATGATCATTTTGTAAGCAACCTGGTTGCGGAGGCGAAACGCCTTCAATTAACCAAGGAAGAAATCATAGCTATGCTGGAAAGAGGGTTTGAGAAATGAGTATTGAGGTAAAAAATGTCACTAAGAATTATGGAAGCACCTGCGCTCTGGATCATGTAAGTCTCAAATTCGAGGAGAATAAGATCTACGGCTTATTGGGGAGAAACGGTGCCGGAAAGACCACATTGTTGAATATTATTTCGAATCGTATTTTTGCATCGGAGGGAGAGGTATTGATCGATGGCCTGCCCGCCAGAGAGAATGATATGGCTCAGCAAAAAATCTATCTGATGAGCGAGAAGGATTATTACCCGGAAAAAGCAAAGATTAAGGATATTTTTCGATGGACCGGTAACTTCTATCCTGGCTTTGATATGGAGTATGCGAGGCATATCTCTGAAGTGTTTGAGCTTAATACGGATAAAGCTGTGAGATCCTTATCCACGGGCTACAGATCAATTTTTAAAGTGATTATTGCTTTATCGGTCAATATACCTTATATCCTTCTGGATGAGCCTGTTCTAGGCCTGGATGCGAATCACAGAGAAGTGTTTTATCGCCTATTGATTGAGAAGTACAGTAATGCTCCCTGCACTATCGTGATATCCACCCACTTGATCGAGGAGGTTTCCAATGTCATTGAAAATGTCATGATCATCAAGAAGGGAAGAATTATTAGGGATGAAACCAGGGAGGAGCTTCTTTCTAAGGGTTATACCGTGTCCGGAGCCACATCCAAGATTGACAGCTACATCCTTGGTAAAACTGTGATTGGAACAGACAGTCTAGGAGGTCTGAAGTCAGCATATATCCTTGGAGATTTGGATCGGGCCAACATACCGGAGGATATTGAGGTTTCGAAGATGGATCTACAGAAGCTGTTTGTCCAGCTGACGAATGTATAGGGAGGGATGACGTATGAATCTTAAGGCGACTTATAAATATCAGCTGAGGGAATACAAAAACTCAGTTATGATTTATTATTTGGTTGTAGTATTGGTATATATATTCTTTGGGGTATCAACCTCCATCATGGAGGGAACTAATTTCCAAAGCTCGGGAGGTATAGAACTATCCACTGTGATCTTTCTCTTCGTCATTGGTCTGAATTCCTTTAAGGAAACCTTTCTTATGCTGCTACAGAATGGGATATCTCGCAGGACCATGTTCTTGGGAAGGATGATGACAGCAGTGACACTATCCTTCGGTATGATGGCTATTGACCGAATCTTTGTTAGCATTATGAAATCTGGCGATAAAGAATCGTTTAGAATTAACGGACTGTATGAAGAGTTCTTTTCTCATGGGACGAAGGAGTTTGGTCTTTTGCAGAGGAATTTGGAAGCCCTTGTATTCACTTTCTGTGTTTATATCATAGCCTTCTCTATTGGATACTTTATTACTTCGGCATAATACAGGATGAACAAGGCGGCGAAGTTGGCAGTCTCTGTCGGATTACCTGCGAGTATATTTTTTGTACTTCCTGTTGTGGATGCAACGTTCGCCCAGGGTGAAATCAGCAGATTCGTTGGATTTATGTTTGGGACGGTCTTTGGCCTGAACAAGGCTCAGCCCTATACCTTTTATTTCACGGGTCTACTAACTGCCTGTCTGTTCTTTGGCTTGAGTTGGTGGGTGAACAAAAGAGCAATGGTTAATAATTAAGAAATCATAAGATGATAGCGGTATATCTTGCGGTTGCCAAAAAAACATAATAGAGAATAAGCTCCTACACCAATTGGCAAACCCATAGAGTATGGACCTTATTCTCTATTTTATTATTTACTGCTCTGATAAGAGTGGAAAAGATTAATGATAGTCCTGCGCTCCTTGAATCCGTTCGGGTTGGAAGCCACGATCCACCTCGGGGGTAATCCTGTGAAGCTGGAAGTAAAGAAGCGCATTTCGGGAGAGGTGGAGTGGTATGGTGTGGGTACCATCTGTTACCTCGATTTTCTTGGTAGTTACCTGGGGCAAAGAACAGGAGCGGATCAGCTCCAGCTGCTCTTTGGAAGGATTTTTGGGAGATCCGAGATCCAGCCATACCTTCAGAGGATTACATAGCTCCTCATCCACCAGCTTATGGATCAGGGCATAGGTTCCATCAGGAGCAGAGATTGTCAGGGATAGCTCCAGGTCGGAGGGCTCCGATATCTCTTCAACCGGATTCCAAGCAATGCCGTGCAGGGTTCCGTCAGTATCCTTGGTCAGAACATAATTTTCATCCCGAGCAACACCTACCCCCCTCAGCTGACGGAAGAAGGAGAAGGCCCAGAAGGTTGGTTTACGGATCATACCGTTTGCCACCAGGCCAAAACACCCGGAGAACGGGGTGAAGGCGACTCCGGCCTCCTCAAAGATATCTCCGAAGGTCCAATAGGAATAGGAGGCACTGGTATCCCCCATTTCACTTAAGAGTCTGGCGATATAGGCTGCGTTCAGGTTTGTGTCATGGATTGGGTTTCTCGGGGTATAAGAGGTATTAAACTCAGTGATATGCATCTCCATTCCCTGATATTCAGGAAAGCTGTCTATAATCGTGCGACTGACACGAAGCTCATCCAGCATTGCTCTGGGACTGCGAAGCTTCTGATAATCATAATGACCGACACGGTCCGGCAGCTCTGTGGCATATGCATGGCGTGTAACAAAATCAAGGGGAAGCTTTTCCTCCACACAATGAGCTAAAAATTCCCTAAGCCAGCGTTCATCGTCGACACCGCAGATGGCGGGTCCTCCGACACGAAACGCAGGATCCACTTCCTTAACCGCCCTGGCAGAGACCTCATATAGCTTGAAGTATTCCTGCATATCAGCACCCTTCCAAAAGCCGGGTAGATTTGGCTCGTTCCATACCTCGATTGGCCAGAGGATAACCTCCTCCCGGCCATACCGGTCTATTAAGTGACTTAGCGTGGCTTTAATCAGGTCAGCCCACTTCCCATAATCCTTCGGTGGGGTTACATTCCCCTTCCAATAGAAGATCGTCTGGGTGCCGGAAGCCAGCTTCTGCGGCATGAAGCCCAGTTCCAGGAAGGGCTTTAATCCGAGGGAGAGATAATCATCCATCACCATATCCAGATAGGTGAAATTGTACTCTGCTTGATTGACTCCATTCTCCTCATATTCCTGATAGATTGCCATATCATCTGTAAATAGTCCATGGCCTCGGATATGGGAGAAGGTAATATCCTCCTGAACCATTGCCAGCTGGTCATGGTATGCCTTCTGCAGGGCAAGGCCCATGCGGCCCGTACCGATACAGAACATGGCATTATTATGAAAAGTAAAGGAAGCGTTCTCAGAAATTGTATGTTTTATTTGCATTAATAATTTTCTCCTTCCTGATCGGATGATTTAAGCTCCGAAGCTATTACTATTTTATCATATAAACCAAGAATACCCAAGCCCTTTCACAATGAGATCCATTGTTAAGGAGTATGTGTTAACAGCGGTCCTATGCTAACATGGCCGGGAGGGTTTTGAGCTATGGGAAACTTCTATGATCATTTAATTATCGTGACAGGGAGAGTTCTACACCGATAATGCTTACCACAGTCATTGTCACAGCGACTGTCAGAAGTGCAGCGACAAACTTCACGGGATCAAACCAGTAGAAGAACATAATCATGGGGATGGCTGTGAGGATTAGCTCCAGCAGCATACCTCTAAGAAGAAGGGTATACCGGCTCGCCCGGATACTCTGCCGTTTTGTGGGATAATACCGTAACAAAGATGCTACACTTTTCCAACCGGGGGGCTGCCAGAAGAAGGCGCTTTTTGTCAGTTGTACGAGGGTAATCCAGACAGACATGGCAGAGGCTATTCCGATGTTGATGCCAATAGGCATGATGCAGCCAAAAAGCATTACAATGAAGTACAAAATATTAGAGAGGGCAAAGCACAACAAAACCAGATCCCCCTCAGTATAAATTTCCTTGTCAAACGTAAATTGCATTGTGGTATTCCTGCTCATAGGAGTCCTCCTTGATCAAGTAATGGCTCTGAGAAATAATACATAATCTCCTCGAGATTAGGTCTGGAGAATACGACCCGGCTCTTCAGCATAGTGTTTTGCTCCAGGAAGGAGGGGTCGGATAATATTGTCTCAAAGCCGGAAGTGGTTTTGCGGATTCTCAGCGGCCTTCCATCACGGATCAGGGGTAAATCCTCCCTGCCTCCTCTGAGGAGGGGATAGCGACTGAGGAGATCCTCCTTTGTCATGGTGAATACCAGCTTTCCTTCATCTAGAAGGGTGATGAAATCAGCAATCCGGTCCAAATCCCCTGTGATATGAGTGGAAATCAGAACGGAGGCCTTGGTATCAGAAATCAGATCCTGCAGCAGGCTATAGAAATCTCTGCGAAAAATCGGGTCCATACCGCCGGTCGGTTCATCCATAATTAGAAGTTTGGGTTCATGACTCAGGGCAAAGGCCAGCTGGAATTTTGTCTTCATGCCCTTGCTAAGCTCACGAAACAAGGCATTACCATTTAATTCAAATAATCGGAGGTATTTCAAGAACATCTCCTCCCTCCACTTCGGGTAAAATCGCCCGAAGAGAAGAGCGTTCTGCAACAGGGTTTTATACTCGAAGAAGGGGCCGGGCTCCAGAATAAAGCCGATTTCTTCCTTGGCGGAGAGACTTCGGTAATCCCTCCCGTTAATTCTTATAAGGCCGCTACTGATACGGATACCGTCTAAAAGGCAGTTTATTAAAGTGGTTTTCCCGGAGCCGTTCTTGCCGATCAGACCCATGATATAACCCTCCGGCAGGGACAGATTGATATTCTCCAGGGTAAAGGCTTTCCATTTCTTTGTGAGGCCACGGACCTCCAGCATCAGGGTTTCTTCGGGTATCATCCTAGACCCTCCTCTCCACTGTCATATAGAAGCTGAAGCATGGTAAGCATATCGTCCTTTGAAAGCTCTGCGCTCTTACACTGTCTGATCAGCTCTAGCATTTGGCTTTCCAGCATCTGCAGCTTCTTCTCCTTGAGCAGCTCCTTCTGAAAGGGCCTCACATAAAAGCCCTTACCGGGCAGTGCATAGAGAATTCCCTCAGCCTCCAGGACCTCATAGGCACGGCTGGTTGTAATAACACTGATTTGCAGATCCCTGGCAAGGCTTCTTATGGAGGGAAGCGGCTCATCGGGCTTTAATTCCTGCCGGATTACTGCATCCTTAATCTGCTCTACAATCTGCTCGTAGATGGCCAGATTGCTGGTATTGGAAATGACAATATTCATAGGCTCTTGCCTCCACTCTGTATCTCCTGCCTCATTCTCTTATTATTGAAGAGATAGCCATAGACTGGTTCTGTGTAATTTTTTAGATGAAAGGATTTCAAAGCAATTACTACATAGAGATCAGTTGCAAGCAGCAAGAGGAGGCTGATGAAAAACATAAGCTCAATCCTTTTGTTTATAATAATGTTAACTAGATTTCCCGCAAACAGTAGGATGAGAAGGCTTATCTTTAATGTCTTTCTCCTCTGAATAGCCTTAATATGAACCAAGCTCATCACGAGGCAGATCTGGACAAAGAGGAGCAGTATTTGCCAGCCCTGTATGGTATGGTCAATTGGAAGCCATAAGGAAAGCAGGGTTATCATCCCACCGATCAATAGCAAGAGGAGGGCAGAGAAAATACCGCGAAGATGCAAATATTTTCGGACCTCTGCATCGTCGAAAGGCAGGACATAGAATAGCTTTGGAAACTGTGGAATCAGGTAGGACAGGACCATTACAGCTAAATATAAAAAGGAGTAAGGGTTGTCTAATGAAAATAGAAAGAAGATAAAGCAGCACAGCAGTCCAAAGTAACCCAGGATCCAAAAGCCATGGAAGGCAGTCCGAAGATCAGTGAACATCATTTTTAGTGTAAATTGAAGCATCTCTATTCCTCCTTCCCTTTAATGAAATAGTACATGATATCCTCGATCGTCGGGGTTATCAGCTGCAGTTTTTTGCTGTCCTGTCTGGGATCGGAGCTGATAGATGAATTGAGCGCCCCGGAAGCTATGGATTGGTCTCTTGCAGATAAGTCAGCTGCATGTATCAGGGCCTCACAGCTGCTTTCTGAGTATCTCTTACCTATGATCTGATCCTGGTATTCCTCAAGAAGCTCCCGAGGGCCTCTGAGCAGGCGATATCTGCTGATCAGCTCCTCCCTCTGCTCAAACAGAACCTGCTTTCCCTTTTCCAGAAACAAGATATAATCAGCAATCCGATCCAGCTCGTCAGTTAAATGCGTGGAGAAGATGACAGTCTTCGTTCCGTCCTGCATTAAATCAAAGATAATATCCACAAACTCCTTCCGAAAGACCGGATCCAACCCTGCTGAGGGTTCATCAAAAATATATAGTTGAGCGTCACGACTGAATGCCAGGGCAATTTGAAGCTTGATTACCATTCCCTTTGACATTATCTTAATTGGTCGATGCATCGGAAGGCGAAAGCGCTTGCATAGCTTTTTGAAGTGGGACACATCAAACTTTGTATAGACACTCCGAAATAGCCAGCCAATTCCGGCAGGGGTCATACTGGAAGGAAAGAGGCATTCATCTGTTATAAAGGCCAGCTGATCCTTTGCCATAACCTGCTGCGTAACCCGGTCATACTCCCCAATCATAATCTTGCCCTCCTCTGGCGTCCAGAGGCCCATCAGGGTGTTCAGAAGAGTCGTTTTACCGGCGCCGTTCCTTCCAATCAACCCCAGGACATAACCCTTCTTAATAGAGAAGCTGATGTCCTCCAGCTTAAATTCCCCGAGGGATTTAGATAAATGCTCTACGCAAATCCCGTAATCCATCCTTACCTCCCAACCAGCTTACAATCGCTCTTATAGCTCCTGAGTATTATTATATATAAGCATATAATCAATATTTGAACTGCATATAGACGGTATGCAGACTGCATATGAATTGTATGGATACTGAATACAGACTACATATCAACTGTATATGAACTGTATGGATACAGAATACAGACCACGTATCAACTGCATATGACCTGTATCAACTGTATATGAACTGTATATAACAACATATACAGTATCAAAACTGTTTTGTCAAGATGGTTTTTGGAATATATCACCATTGGGTCCGGACTTGAATTCACAGGAGATAATAGGAATTGGAGGAATTCCTTCGGGAAATTGCTTGATAAAAATGGATGAAACTATTACAATAGGTATAAGCCGGGGCTTCCGGATATCATGTTAAATCGGAGGAGAGTATTCGTGGGGGATATCGTAATCGAGGAATCAAATTACAGAGCAGCATCTCTGGCACTTGCCAGCCTGTTCCTGCTCATTGCATCAATAGCAATCTATATCTATGGCATATCAAAATATAAGCTATACTTTTGGCTGCCAGCATTGATTGCAGCCATCCTTTTCTTTATTGGATTTATTGCTTCTCTTACTAAGGCTGTCAAGGTGAGAAGGCTTCTTACGATCACAGTGGATGGTATCATTGATAATTCCACAATCAGCGGCATGGGCTTTATCTCTTATGACGACATTAAGGAATTTCGGATCGTTAATCTTTACCGTTCCAGGGTAATCGCTGTGATTCCTAAGGATAATGATCAATTTATATCAAAGCTTACCCTGGTCAAGAGAAGGCAGGTCAAGAGAAACCTGATTATGAAGCTGCCCCCTGTTTCGATTCCAGTAGATCAGGCGAAGGACATGGAGCCGGAGGATATCCTGTCACTTTTACGGAAAAGGCTGTCCGATCACAGCAGATTGTACGAATAATCAGCCAGCTACATCATAGAAAGCCCCATTCATCGGTAAAATGACCATGCCAATATATAAAAATCAGTAAAAAAACCGGTTGTATTATTTACAAACCTATGGTATTATAGGTAATTGTGATATGTTATACAAATTCCTTGCTCTTTAAGTGCGCGATGGCTTCTTCGTCAGCCACCTGCACTAGAAAAGGGCCAGAGACCAGAAGGAGGTGCAACGCAACTATGAATCAATATGAATTAGCCTTAGTTGTTAATGCAAAAATCGAGGATGAAGCCAGATTAGCTACATTGGAAGCAGTAAAAGAGCTTGTGACCAGATTCGGTGGAGCAGTAACCAATGTTGATGACTGGGGAAAGAAAAGATTAGCCTATGAAATTCAGAAAATGAAAGAAGGCTTCTATTATTTCATCCAATTCGAATCTGATTCTACAGTTCCGAATGAGATCGAGCAGAGAGTTCGTATCATGGAAAATGTAATCAGATACCTGTGCATCAGAAAAGATGCCTAACCGTTATACTACCCTAAGGCGAAAGTAAAGGGAGGTATTTTGAATGAATAAAGCAATGTTAATCGGCCGTTTGACCAGAGATCCGGAAGTGAGATACTCTCAGGGGGAGAACTCCACAGCAGTTGCGAGATTTACCTTAGCGGTAGACCGCAGATTCCGCCGTGCCGGCGATACCAGTGAGGCGGATTTTATTGGCTGCGTTGCCTTTGGCAAGCAGGCAGAATTTGTCGAGAAGTATTTTAAGCAGGGCATGAAGATGGTTGCTGTCGGAAGGATTCAGACAGGCAGTTATACGAATAAAGACGGACAGAAGGTTTACACTACGGATGTAGTGGTAGAGGAAGTGGAGTTTGCAGAAAGCAAAGGAAGCAACCAAGAGGCCGGTAACCATAATGGTTATCAGAGGGAATTCAAACCTGAGCCTAGCACAGCAATTGGCGACGGCTTCATGAATATCCCGGACGGTATCGACGAAGAATTACCATTCAACTAAAATCGAGTAAGATATAAAAATTCGGATAAGGAGGTAATCAAATGGCTTTCAATAGAAGCAGAGATGATAAGGGCGATTCTCCTATGAAGAGAAAAACCTTCGGTCGCAGAAGAAAGAAGGTATGTGTATTCTGCGCTGATAAGAACCATACAGGTATTGATTATAAGGATGTTAATAAATTAAAGAGATACGTGTCGGAGAGAGGTAAGATTCTTCCCAGAAGAATCACCGGCAACTGTGCAAAGCACCAGAGAGCATTGACAGTAGCTGTAAAGCGCGCAAGACATATCGCTCTTATGCCTTACACAATGGATTAAGCCCCTATTTTACTAGGGCTCCAGAGAGTATGGCGGGTCGTAGTAAATGACTTGTATACACTTTGAATAAGAAAATGAAAATAGCCATTACATGACTCCGGTTGTGTAGTGGCTTTTTTAGGGTTAAAATTCTATTGATAGGGGAGTTACTGAGGAATACATCAGAAAGGATTAATTTTTACGTTTTTTCTTTTATTTGCATAATATTGATGGTATAATGTAATAACACTTCCGGAATACTTATATTCCCATTCCGGAATAAACAGATAGACCTTCAAAGGTGCAAATAAAGGAGTCTTAAGGTTGATATGGGAAAAAAAATGAGGCTTAGAGGTTCGTTAAGGAGTTATCTTATGTGGCCGGTAATACTTACCGGACTCATGCTTTGCGCAAATCTGAGTATCTATTTGATCAGCAAGGAAGCAGGACTGGTGATGTCGATTTTTGTCCTGGCTTATTTTCTGATCGCAGTCTCGATCTACTATCTAAATCGGAATAAGCTGGCTTCCGAGCTGGTCCGCTATGCAATGGATTACGGACAGATTCAGAAGCGTCTTTTGAAGGAGCTGGCATTGCCCTATGCCATTCTTGATGTAGAAGGAAGGCTCCAATGGGGTAATAATGAGTTCATGGATATCATTCAAGAGCGGAAGGCAGCAAGACATTCTATCACAAATATTTTTCCCGAGATCACGGAGGAAACTCTTCCAAGATCAGAAGGGGATGAGGTGCTGCATCTACTTCACAGCGGCAGAAACTATCGGGTATTGCTGCGTAAGGTAATCGCACCTGATTTTGATGAGGATTCAAACTGGAGCATCTATGAAGGGGAGGGCTCCTGGGACACCAGAAATGCTCTGATTGCCATGTACCTTTATGATGAAACAGATATCATAGCGCTGCTTAAGGAGAATAAGGAGCAGAAGCAAATCGTTGGGCTGCTATATATTGATAATTATGAGGAAGCATTAGAGAGTAGTGATGAGGTCAGACGCTCCCTGTTAACCGCTCTGGTGGACAGGAAGATTAACAAATATATGCAAAATATTGACGCGATCATTAAGAAGCTGGAGAAGGACAAGTACATCTTTGTCTTTCAACAGAAATATCTATCCATGCTCCAAAGCAGTAAGTTTTCTATTTTGGAAGAGGTTAGGAGCGTCAACATCGGTAATGAGATGGCTGTTACGATTAGTATTGGTCTTGGTGTCAATGCGGAAAACTATAGTACCGGCTATGAATATGCCCGTGCTGCCATAGATCTGGCCCTTGGCAGAGGCGGTGACCAGGCTGTCATAAAGGATAGGGAGAAGATTTCCTACTATGGCGGCAAGAGTATTCAGGTGGAGAAAAGCACCCGCGTGAAGGCAAGAGTAAAGGCCCATGCCTTCCGTGAGTTTGTGGAGGGCAAGGATAAGATCATTGTCATGGGTCACAAGATCGGGGATGTAGATTCCTTCGGATCAGCCATCGGTATTTATCGTATTGCCAAAACATTTAATAAGAAGGTGCATATTGTTATCAATGAGGTTACCACCTCATTACGTCCTATGATGAACCGTTTTATCGGTAATTCAGATTATGAAGAGGACATGTTTATCAAGAATGATCAGGCCAAAGAGGTTGTTGATCTCAATACCCTGCTGGTTATCGTGGATGTAAACCGTCCGAGCTATTTGGAATGTGCGGAGCTACTGGATTATGCCAAGACGATAGTAATTTTTGATCATCATAGACAAACCAATGAGGCCATTGAGAATGCTGCCCTATCCTATATCGAGCCCTATGCCTCCTCTACCTGTGAAATGGTTTCGGAGCTTTTACAGTACATCGGAGGGAACCTGAAGCTGAAGCCTGCAGAGGCAGATGCGCTCTATGCGGGGATTATGATCGATACGAATAACTTCCTGACGAAGGCAGGAGTAAGAACCTTTGAAGCGGCCGCCTTCTTAAGAAGAAGTGGAGCCGATGTGACGAGAATCCGGAAGGCCTTCCGTAGTGAAATTAATGATTTTAAGACTAAGGCAGATGCCATCAGCAGCACGGAGGTTTATCTGGATCATTATGCCATCGCAGTATGCGCCAGCTCCGAGGTGGACAGTCCCACCGTACTCGGTGCCCAGATTGCCAATGAGCTATTAAATATTACGGATATTAAGGCATCCTTTGTCCTGACGGACTTTAATAATAAGATCTATATCAGTGCCAGATCCATCGACGAGGTGAATGTTCAGGTTATTATGGAGAAAATGGGAGGCGGCGGACATTTAAGCGTTGCCGGAGCCCAACTGGAGAATTGTGCAATCCATGAAGCAATTATGAAGCTTAAGATGACCTTGGCCTCTATGATGAAAGAGGGAGAATTGTAGGATTACTAAGTGATGGATCAATCCGCTTCGGAACAGGAATCTGTTGCATGTATAATAGAGCGAAGTTTGAGGCTTCGCAATGACCGATATAACAAGATTTAAGAAAGGAAAGTATGATATTTGGCAATGAAATATCATACACAGGATGGTTATGGAGATTATTTTATTACAAGATGTAAAAGCCCTGGGTAAAAAGGGGGAGATTGTAAAGGTAAGTGATGGCTACGCAAGGAATTTCATCCTTCCGAAGAAACTCGGACTGGAGGCAACGAAGCAGAACCTCAATGATCTGAAGCTTCAGAAGGCTGCGGAGGAGAAGAGGCAGAAGGAAATTCTGGCAGAGGCACAGGCATTTGCTAAGAAGCTGGAGGAAGTGGCAATCAAGGTAAAGATCAAGGCCGGTGAGGGCGGTAAAACCTTCGGCTCTGTCTCCACCAAGGAAATTGCAGCTGCCTTTAAGGAGCAATTCGGTTTCGAGCTGGATAAGAAGAAGCTGTTACTCTCGGACCCGATCAAAAATGCAGGCAGCTATACGGTCCCTGTCAAATTACATCCCCAGGTTACAGCAGAGCTGAAGGTACAGGTGGAAGCAGTATAAAAGGCTTCGGATGAGAGGACTTAGCATAACGGAAGGTGCCGGGAGGAAAAGCGACTGGGCCTGCTATGACCTAGAAGGAAGCAGCCATGGCATGGACCGTTTGGAATAAGATTTTGGTTGCCGTAGGGCAGCATGGAGATTACTTATGGATGAGGCTTTAATAAAGAGGATACTTCCGCACAGTGCTGAGGCAGAACAGTCTGTCATTGGTTCTATGATTATGGACCGGGATGCCATCGTTGCTGCGGCGGAAATTATAAATAGTGCAGATTTTTACGAGCAGCAGTACAGTATTCTATTTGATACCATGCAGGAGCTGTATAACGAAGGGAAGCCGGTGGATCTGGTGACCCTCCAGAATCGCTTGAAGGAGAAGGATGTACCTCCACAGGTATGTAGTCTGGAGTTTATCAGGGATCTGGTAACTGCTGTGCCTACCTCGGCGAATGTAAAATACTATGCCCAAATCGTAAAGGATAAGGCCGTGCTTCGCAGACTGATTAAGGTTTCGGAAGAAACCGCCAATGACTGCTACCTGGACAAGGAGAAGCTAGACTTTATTCTGGAGAAGACAGAGAAGCAGGTCTTTGATATCGTGCAGAACAGGGGCACGAAGGAATTTACGGAGATCAGGGAAGTGGTGCTGCGTTCTATCGACAGCATTGAGGCAGCCTCCAGGAATCAGGGCAGTGTAACCGGTGTAGCAACCGGCTTCTATGATCTGGATTATAAGACCGCTGGGTTACAACCCTCCGATCTGATCCTGATTGCCGCCAGACCCTCCATGGGTAAGACGGCCTTTGCTCTGAATATTGCTGAATATGTTGCATTGAAGTCAAATGTAACAACAGCCATCTTCAGCTTGGAGATGTCTCAGGACCAGCTGGTTAAGCGTATCCTGGCGATGAATTCCAGGGTGGATTCCCAGAATATCCGTACCGGTAATCTGTCGGCTGATGAATGGGCAAGTCTGATGGAAAGTGCCAGAATTATCGGTAATTCCAATCTAATCATAGATGATACCTCCGCAATCTCTGTAAGTGAATTGCGGTCGAAATGCAGAAAGCTGAAGCTGGAGAAGAATTTAGGTCTAGTAATGATTGACTACCTACAGCTGATGACCGGAAGTAAACGGTCAGAATCCCGGCAGCAGGAGATCTCGGAAATTTCAAGATCCCTAAAATCCCTGGCAAGGGAAATTAATGTTCCGGTGATTGCCTTATCCCAGCTTAGCCGTGCTGTGGAACAGAGGCCCGATAAGAGGCCAATGCTCTCAGATTTGCGTGAGTCCGGTGCCATTGAGCAGGATGCCGACGTGGTTATGTTCATCTACCGTGATGATTATTATAACCATGATACGGAGGAACCCGGAGTTTCCGAAATCATCATCGGTAAGCAGAGAAATGGACCGGTGGGAACTGTGAAACTGGCTTGGCAGGCTCAGTTTACTAAATTTGCAAACCTCGAGAGATAATAAGATGAAACTTAAAAAAGCGAAAATTACATATTTCGGACTTCCGCGTAGCGTATATATCATATTTATCGCACGGGTTGTGAACTCGATGGGGAACTTTGTATTCCCCTTTATGACCTTGCTTCTTACCCAGAAGGGTGGGATGCCGGAAGCGCAGGTGGGTAAGTATCTGCTGATGGGTTCCCTTTTGCAGCTACCGGGCTCTTTGATCGGTGGTAAGCTGACGGATCTTATGGGCAGGAAGAAGATCATGATTTTATTCATGGGTCTCGCGGCTTCCTGCTATATACCCAGTGCTATATGCATTGATAACCCTGTGACCTTTCAATATATACCGTATCTGCTGATCCTCTCCTCCTTTTTTGGGAGTATCGCGCATCCGGCCAGCGGGGCCATGATGAATGACCTTACGGTACCGGAGAACCGACAAGCGGCCTTCTCCCTCTTATATATGGGAATGAATGCCGGAACTGCGATTGGCTCAGTCGTAGCAGGCTTTTTATTTCAAAAGCACATGAAGCTTCTGTTCATCGGGGATGCCATTACTACGCTGATAGCCATCCTACTGCTGGCGAGGCTTGTCAAGGAAACGAAGCCTACGAAGGAAGAAGCCATGCAGGTGGCCAAAGATCGGGTCAATGAGCAGGAGGAGACCGGTGGTTTGCTGGCGGCCTTACTTCGCAGACCGGCACTATTGATCTTCGCCTTTCTGGATGCGATATTTTCCTTTGTCTATGCGCAAACCAATTTCAGTCTACCCTTGAAAATCAAGGCGGTCTTTGGCGAGATCCAGGGACCGGGCTATTATGGAACCTTGAATATGTTGAATTGTCTGGAGGTCATTGCCTTAACGACGATTATTACCTTAATAACTCGTAAGATTAGGGCTCTCTATAATGTATCCATAGCCGGACTTTTCTTTGCTGTGGGGTTTGGAATGCTTTTTTTTGTGAACAGCTTCTGGATGTTCGTGCTGTCAACAATTATTTGGACCATCGGAGAGATTATCAATGCGACAAATATTGGTGTATATATTGCAAATCATACACCAATCTCCCATCGAGGCAGGTTTAATTCCATGATTGGTATTATCACCAGCACCGGTGGCTCCATATCTCCTTATATAACGGGTAAATTCATCCAAAGCTATGGAGTGAATCAAGTGTGGCCCTTTATCTTCCTGTTGGCTGTGATAGCCTCCTTCTCCATGTTTCTGCTGGGAACCCATGAAAAAGTAAGGCAGAGGAGCCTATCTACAGGAATAGATCTGTGAGTACAATAGAATACTTATTTATGTAGAAAAGGGGAAACTTCTTCGAGGTTTCCCCTTTTTATGTCGATAAGTTAAATGGGAATATGTGGTATTTGTATTGCATTTGGGACTTGCTATGTTATAATGTAAAAAGTGGAAAATAATTACACTTATAGGGAGGACACTCAATGGATGAAGTAAGATATATGATTTCAGAAGCCTCAAAAAGAGTGGAGGTAGAAGACCACGTACTGAGATATTGGGAGGAACAACTTGAGCTTCCCATTGGAAGAAATGAAATGGGACACAGATATTATAAAGAGTCAGATATTGATCTGCTTAAAACGATAAAACATCTGAAGGAACAGGGATTCCAGCTGAAGGCAGTTAAAATGCTGCTACCCAATCTGAATAAGCTGGAGGCGTTGGATAATCAGACCATGATTAGGCTGAAGAACGAGCTGAACGGCAAGGTAATAGAATTATGGGGAGAGGAAACCAATCAGACGATGGATAGGACAGGCATACAGGAGACAGGAATGGAAGGGACACACCGGGAAGATTTGAAGCTTGATAGGACAAGCACAGAGAGTGCGGACACAGAGGGGACAAGCCTTATCACAAACAATACAGAAAATGGACTTAAGGAGCAGTCCGGTGATCGGATGAGTCAGTTTAAGGCGATTATGAATCAAATCATTATGTCAGCGCTGAAGGATAATAATACCACTCTATCGAAAGACATCAGCGGAAATGTAGCTGAGAATGTCATTAAGGAAATAGGTTTCCTAATGCGACTGCAGGAAGAGAAAGAGGAAGAACGCTTTAAGAAATTTGATTTAACCCTGAGAGATTATCAGAAGAGCAGGATGATGGCAGCAGCTACCCTGGACGGCAGGAAGCGTAATAAGTCCAAATTTAGAAAGAAGAGCAGGCTATATATCTAGTGCTAAAGGCATGAAAAAAGAAGAGGAGTAATCCTCTTCTTTTATGTAGGTGTCTGAATTATGCAGAAATCGCACCGGTAGGGCAGGTGGATTCACATGCGCCGCAATCTATGCAGGATTCAGCATTAATCTCAAAATGACTTGAGCCTTCAAAAATAGAATCTGTCGGGCAGTCGCCTGCACATGCGCCACAGCTGATGCATTCTTCACTAATTGTATATGCCATAGTTTTTTACCTCCTTCTCATACAATCGATTATATTTTAATATAATAAAAGTATTAATGCAAGTATATTCTGCAAATTTATACAAGTATAATAGCTTAAGTCCACTAAAGAAAGTATCAGCCCATCACATATTTTATGTCGTGTTGTACATGATATCTATTGCTGTTACTCTGCAGATGCCCTTGACGGAACGGCATTGTTGGCATATAATGTTACCTAGGCAAAATGCTGAGAATGGATATCAATTGTTTCAGTCGCTAGACTGATATATGATAAGGAGGATTTATTATGGCTACTATAACCAAGGACATGACAATTGCTCAGGCAATTGCTACGGATCAGAATATTATTCCGGTTTTATTGGATATCGGAATGCATTGTCTTGGCTGCCCTTCTGCACAGGGCGAAACTCTGGAAGAGGCTGCTATGGTTCACGGACTTGATCCCGAGGATCTGATGGATAGAATTTATGATGTAATCGGGGAATAAAGTGGTTTCTGGGTGTCGCTGAGCGACACCCTTTTTTTGATGATATTTGCCGGATAAGCAAAATAAAAAGGATGAGGTTACCCTCATCCTTAATCGGTGTCTCAATTCATGGATTTTGATGTACTGCTATTAGGTTACATAACGGACAGAATCTGCAGAGCGTGGTTCTTCACGATGATTTCATAATGCTCATTGTAGAAGGCAGGGCTTGCATAGGTGTAACGCTCCGGCTTACCATACTCTGATATTATGTTGCAGGTTTTATTAAACTCCTCCGGTGTGTGATGGGACATGCTGATTACTAAGTAATAGCTTGAATTCACGGGATTCTTATAAAGGGTATTGTCACCATTATAATAGCCCAGAAGGATGTTCGCCAACTCGGTTACCTCTTTCAGGGAACGGAAGGAATATACCCGAATGAGATTCGGTGAAACCTGAAGATTAGACTTATCCTCCGTCTCAGAATCAGAGCTATCCAAGATATCCTTACTCTCTTCCTCTGCCTCATCTGAATTAAAATCTATACGGTCAAAGCTATTGATGATCTCATCAGCATAGGAATCCTCATCGGCTTCCGATTTATCCTCCGCATCCTGGGGGCCTAAGGAGGAGAACTTCGAGAATCTGGTATCCAGCTCATCCGGATCTTCCACCTTTGTAATGACCAATATAAGGCATTCTGTCGAAACCGGTATTGCCTCAATCATCAAAGGAATGTCATCTACTTCAAAGCCGAATTCATAAAAAGCCTGTTGTATCATATCCCGGAAGAGCGCTTTGGCTTTTTCCGTACCGTAAGCAAGCTCACTGATCCGTAACTCCCGGTCGATTAAATCACTTTTATTCAGGGTACATCTTATTTGGTTGTCATTGATTTTCTCTATCTTCATATTGTACACCCCTTTCTGTACAAAGCAGGAAATGATTATCTTGTAACAATTCAGTATCTCCTTGATTAATCGGAGCTGAAGGCTACATCCTATAATAATCAATGATTGGTGTAAAAAAAGTATAAGTGAAAAAGATATATAAGTCAATACATCTAGTTATGAATTTTATATGAATAAATGCCAATCATCTACAGGATTTTACCATGATCGACAAGGGCATATTGTACACAATCTTACATAAAGTTTGTTAATTCGGCCGGTGAGAAAAGTATTGCCGGGCTTCCATTATCTGTATATAATATAGATAGGACAAGATTCACAATTTACCTATGCCGGTAGGAAAGGAGAGAATGCAGCAGGAAATCTGGTTCCAGAAGTATCGCATCATACGGATGCTTGGCAGAGGAGGCACTGCCAAGGTATACCTTGCTGAACATGTCAGACTAAATTCATTTCGGGCAATCAAATGTATTTCTAAAAACCATCCCTTATACGAATTACAGCTTAAGGAAGCACATATTCTAAAAAATCTGAAACATTCATGTATTCCTATAATTTATGATATTGAAGAAGATCAGAATTGTTCCTATATTGTCGAACAATATCTTGAGGGGCTTACCCTGAAGAGCTATGTGACTGAAAGGGGAGCCCTAGACTCTGATCATATCATCCACTTCGCATTACAGCTCTGCGATCTGATCCATTATTTACATCACATTGAAAGACCCATTCTATACCTTGATCTTAAGCCCGATAATATCATAGTTACCGGTAATCAGCTAAAGCTGGTTGATTTCGGAAGTGCTGTTTACCGGGACGAGGCTCTGATGGGCAATCAGAACTATTGCGGCACCAACGGCTATGCAGCTCCTGAGCTATATGAAAGGGAGGCGATAGATGAACGCTGCGATGTATATGGGATCGGTATGCTGATGCATTATATGGCCACCGGCAAGCCTCTCCGGGAGGATAACAGAAGCATTGGTGATACAGATATAAGGAAAACCTACCCCAAAAAACTAAAAAGAATCATTAACCGGTGTCTGAGATTTCAACCATCGAGGAGATACGCTTCTGTAGCAGAGCTAAGTAAGGCGATATCGGCAGGCGAGAGAAAACTACAGGAAATTTGTGAATCAGGTCCGTCTTTCCGAATTGCAGTTGCAGGAGTACAGCCAAGGATTGGGGTAACACATTTATCCTTTCGCTTGTGCAAATATTTTATGCATAGGACTGCAGCCTGTATTTATCGTGAATGTAATTCAAGCGGTACTGTCCGAACTATAAGAAACCGTTATGAAGGAGCGGACACAGACGGGAATGTATTTCTGCTGCGAGGGATACCCATTCTGCTCCCGGGAAGATGTGAAGCTGTGAAGGACTATCCGATTGTGGTAGAGGACTATGGATGTCTGACAAAGGATAATCTATCTGATTATCTGATGGCAGAGCTGCCTCTGCTATTACTGGGGGGTAAGGACTGGGAGCTGGAGCGGGCTGAGGAAGTACTTAGTCTGCTTTCAGAGCAGAAGGAGATCAGGTACCTCTTTAATTACCTGGATGGCCTCCAATATCGGCAGCTGATCAGGCAGATGGATCGAAGGTGTTGCTTTCGGATTCCATATGCACCGGATCCCTATGCCAAACCGGTGGAGGGAGCAGAGCTTGAGTTCCTTGAGGAGCTGGCAGAGGCAGTCCTAGAGAGGATACAGAAATGATACGAAAACCATCGCTATTTCAGCATATTTTAGGAGGGGGCAACCACAGGGAGGTAATTGGACTATGCGGTGTCCAAGCGGGGACCGGTGTAACCTATACGGGCTTATTGCTGGCCTTTTACCTTGGGGAAGAGCTGGGATGTAAAACAGCCTACCTGGAATGCAGCGGGCATCACGATTTCAGCCGACTGCAACCTGCCTACCAATGGAGTCATGAGGATGAGTTCTCTTTTTCCTTTGGTAATATCAGCTTTCATAAGGATGTGGCAACGGATAAAATCCCATCCTTATTGGGAGAGGAGTATCATTATGTGATCCTTGATTTCGGATTTGACCTGAGTGTGAACAGAGAGGAATTCCAGCGTTGCAACAGAAAGCTTGTGCTGGGAGGTTGGACAGAATGGAATCGAAGTAGGCTCAGAAGCTTTATCAACAATGCGGACACAATCAGGGGAAATGAAGCCTGGAGCTATCTGATCCCCCTTGCAGGGAAAGATGTGATTAGGTCTCTGAAGCAAGAGTTTCACAGAAAGTTTTATCCCATCCCTTTGGAGTCTGATCCACTGAAGCCTTCAAAGGAAACAAAAAAGCTATTCCATAGGTTGATGGAATGAGACCATGAAGTCCGGTTCAGCTGGTAAGGATAAGTATAACATATCACAAATGCCTTCTTATCCGAAAGAAGAACACCATATGCACCAACCGGACGAACCATTGTCAAGGCCCAACCGACATCGAGGAGCTAAGGGAAATTGGCCATTAGGAGGAGCTTTCATGTAAAAAAGGGTCATAACCGGTACTTAAAAAGCCCTCTATACTTTTGTGATGTATCTGGTTATATGTAACTGTAACTGTCCCCAATAGCAGAAAGAGCTTACTTTATAATGGAGCAAATCTGAAATCCTGGTATCTTAAGGAACGCTGCTGTGAGAGCAGGGACCTGACAGAATACCAGGATTTTAGTATTCCCTGTTCGAAATTTAGTAATGACGTTGCTATTATTTAATGCTATAATGTGTTATAGAATACGTATGAGAGCTATGCTGGAGTGGTACCGGTATAGGGTCAGAGCACATAGATGGAGGAGCAAAACATATGGATAAAAGAATGAGGATTGCAATCATTGGTCTATCGGCTGTACTGGTCATCGTGTTGCTGATTGCTGGATTTGCCGTGAAAAAGAAATTGACACCCAGCAAAGACACCTTATCATTAACAGAATATTATCAGGTAAAGGATTCAGAATTATTGATCATCCTTCAGGATGAGATTTATGATAAAAAGGGATTGCTACTAGATGGTACAGTTTATATTGATTATGATACCGTGGCTGAGAAATTCAATCATAGATTTTATTGGGATAGTAGGGAGAACATTTTGACCTATACCACTCCGACAGAGATCCTTCGGGCAAAAGCCGGAAAAGCCGAATACACGGTAACCATGACACTAAATCCTTCTGTGAAGAAGGAGGAATATGAGATTGTTAAGGTATTCGCAGATAAGGTATATGTTGCTCTGGAATTTGTCAGCAGATATTCCGATCTTTTATACCGCCAGTATAGTGAGCCCAACCGTGTCATTATTAATTATCAATGGGGTGAGAAACTATATACGGAGGTTACCAAGGCCACTCAGCTGAGAGCAGAGCCGGGGATAAAAAGCCCAATTCTCTCAGAGCTCCCCATAGGCAGCCCGCTCATGTATGTAGATATGGAGGAAGCCCCCAGGAAGGGCTTCGTAAAGGTAATGACAGAGGATGGAATCATCGGTTATGTGAGAGAGAAGTATGTGAAGAAATCCTTCTATAAGAATCTGGAGAGCACCTACCAAGCACCGGAATATAGCGCACAGACTAGACAGGATAAAATAAATCTGGTATTTCACCAGGTAATGAATCAGGATGCAAATGCTAACCTGGAGAAGCTGATCAAAGAGACAAAGGGTGTGAATGTGGTATCACCGACCTGGTTCAATGTCCTGGATGATACCGGAGCGATTAACAGTCTGGCAAGCAAGGATTATGTTAGTAAGGCGAAAGAGCTGGGACTGGAGGTATGGGGTCTGGTAACAGACGTGAACATCAAGGTGGATATGGGAGAACTGCTGTCCCGTACCTCGTCAAGAGATGTCCTATCGGATTCCCTAATTCAGGCTGCCTTAGAATATAAGCTGAATGGCATAAATATTGATTTGGAGACCATACCCTCCGATGCAGGAAAGGATTTTATCCAGCTAATCAGAGAGCTTTCCGTAAAATGCAGGAACAATGGTTTGGTGCTGTCAGTAGATAATTTTGTCCCGGCGCCCTATCGAGGGTATTATGATTTGGAGGAACAGGGAAAGGTCATAGATTATGTGATTATTATGGCTTATAATGAATTCGTTGGAACAGAGCAGGCAGGACCGGTTGCTTCCATCGGCTTCGTGGAGGATGCGATTACAAATACACTTAAGGCTGTGCCGAAGGAGAAGACCATCATTGCGATCCCCTTCTACTCAGCGCTTTGGAAGGAAACCGAAGACGGTGAGCTAACTGTGGTATATCCGGCAATGACCAATGCGGCGAATGTATTCACAGAGCAGGGAATTGAACCGGAATGGGATGATGTTTATGCTTATCAATATGGTGAGTATCAATTGGATGGAGCCACCTACCGGATCTGGCAGGAGGAGGAGAAATCCATTGAAGCGAAAATGAAGTCGATTTATGCAGCAGACACAGCCGGTATAGCAGCCTGGAAGTTGGGTCTTGAGAAGCAAGAAATCTGGGATATTATCATTAAATACTTGAACTGAGATATCATATGTCCAGATCCGAAAGGATCTTAAGGGGACCGGATTCTAATGGGTGTAGGAGCACCCTTAGAAGCCGGTTCCCTTTTATAACCTGAAGCAGATGGTGTGATCAGCTCCATGTGCCTATGAAAAGGAGCGATCTGTTACTTCATCACCATTGATAGAGAAAGGAAAGAATAGGACGAGTTTGTTCCTTCATAAGATGTAGGGATCCAGTTGAATGGAAGTATATCTATGAAGAAGAAATATTTTTGTGTTATTTTTTTATCGCTCATCCTCCTGGCCAGAATTCTGACCACAGAACAATCTGTCAAGGTAATGAATCACTTATTCCATCGGAATTCCAGGCCGGAAGCGGAAGCTGTAACCATCGCCATAGATCCCGGACATGGAGGCTGGGATCCAGGAAAGGTTGGAATCAACAATGCCAAGGAGAAGGAGATAAATTTAGCGATTGCCTTCAAATTAAAAAGCCTTCTGGAGCAAAAGAATATAAAGGTAATCATGACCAGAGAAGCGGACGTCGGTCTATATTCTGAAGGGGAATCCAATAAAAAGAGATCGGATCTAAATAACCGAGTCAGACTAATCAATAGCAGCGGTGCGGTATTTGCCATTAGCATCCATCAAAATAGCTTCACTGAGGAATATGTCAAGGGAGCTCAGGTCTTCTATTATGCCAGGTCTGCAGAGGGCAAGGATCTTGCAGAGCTAATGCAGGATAAGATTAAGGAAACCCTAAAGGATGGTAATCATCGGAAGGCGAAGGCAAATGAAAGCTATGTACTTCTTACCAAAACAGAATTACCACTGGTCATCGTTGAATGCGGCTATCTGTCCAATCAGAAAGAGGCAGCGCTCTTGGTTACCGAGGAATATCAGGATAAAATGGCTGAGGCAATCAGCGTTGGGATCCTGGAATATTTAAAGAAGGGGAGCGGTAATTAGTGGGAAATCAAACAGCATATATTCGGGAATAAATCCTAGATTCAAGCAGCTGATGGCATCAATCTGATGCTAAGTATGGATTTTCTGTAAAAAAGGTGTTATAATGCACGGTAGACGGTAAAAAGCACCACCTGAAGAAATTTGCGAAGTTCAAGGAGCAGCTTGCGACATGGATACTAAGATTATTAAAATAGATGAAAATCATATAGAAGCGAAGGATTTGGAGCAGGCCGTAGAAGTTTTAAGAGCAGGGGGATTGGTTGCTTTTCCAACGGAAACGGTATATGGACTGGGAGCGGACGCCCTTAATCCTGAGGCATCAAGAAAGATTTATGAAGCAAAGGGAAGACCTTCGGATAATCCCCTAATTATTCATATTTCAAAGGAAGAGGACTTGGAGGTGCTCGCAGAAGATATTCCGATGGCTGCATATCAGCTGTCCTCTGTATTCTGGCCGGGGCCGCTGACCATGATTCTGAACAAAAGGGCAAGTGTGCCCTATAGTACGACCGGAGGTCTGAATACAGTTGCGATCCGTCTTCCTGCACATAAGCTGGCAAGAACACTGATCGGCAAATCAGGAGTCTATGTGGCCGCTCCCAGTGCCAATCTGTCCGGAAGACCGAGTCCAACGATGGCAGAACATGTGATTCAGGACTTATACGGCAAGGTGGATATCATCATTGATGGCGGTCAGGCCTCCTTAGGTCTTGAATCAACGATTATTGATTTGACGGGAACTCAGCCCGTGATTCTTAGACCTGGCTGCATTACAAAGACTATGATTGAAAATGTCCTTGGTACGGTCCTATATGATCCGGCCGTCCTACAGAAGAATCCGGAAGAGAACTTCATACCTAAGGCACCGGGAATGAAATACCGGCATTATGCTCCGGAAGGATGTCTGACCATCTATGAAGGAAAGATCACAGATGTGATTAGGGAGATCAATCGGAAGGCTAAGGAGCTAATAGAGGATGGAAGAAGTGTAGGAGTGATTGCCACCTGTGAGACGGAGAAGGAGTATCCATATGGTACTGTAAAAACCATAGGCTCCAGGAAGGATGAGGATTCTATTGCGGCCGGACTCTATGCTACCCTTCGGGATTTTGATCAATTAAAAACGGAATACATTTTTAGTGAGAGCTTTGCAGATAATCCCTTGGGACAGGCAATTATGAACCGCCTCCTGAAGGCAGCTGGCTACCGTATTGTGAAGGTCTCATGACCATACCGTATCAATAGCAAAGCTTATATTTCACGCTAAAGGAGCTGCCATCGGCAGCAATGGAGGAGCTATGGGAAAATATCAAAAACTTATCTTTGTATGTACCGGAAATACCTGCCGAAGTCCAATGGCAGAAGCCATATATAAAAACCTGGAGAGAGTCAGTACGATGAAGGTAATCTCCCGGGGCTTAGTTGTGCTCTTTGGTGAACCGATTAATCCAAAAGCTGAGGTGGTACTGGGAAAGCATGAGCTGGAGCTGGCAAACCATATCTCAAAGGGTATAAAGGCAGCAGACATCGAAGAGAATACCCTGATACTGACGATGACCTCCAGTCAGAAGAAGAAGATTATGGAGGAGTATCCGGAAGCCAAAGAAGTCTATACAATTAAGGAGTATGCAGGAGAAATTGGGGATGTGGTAGACCCTTACGGTGGTAGCTTAATTGATTATGAGGAATGCTATATTGAGCTGGCGCGGCTGGTAAAAAAAGCAGTATACAAGCTGAATGAAGAGATTTAAAGGAGGAAGCTATGATAGCAATAGGAAATGACCATACCGGATATGAATTGAAGAAAGCGATAATTGAGTATATGGAAGAGAAAGGGATAGCATATAAGGATTTTGGCTGTGGAAATCTGACCTCAAGCGATTATCCTGAGTACGCCAAGGCAGTAGGTAGAGCTATTCAGAATAAGGAATGTGAGAAGGGAATTCTCATTTGCGGAACAGGAATTGGTATCTCCATCGCTGCCAACAAAATGAAGGGCATACGCTGTGCATTATGCCATGACTGCTTTAGTGCGGAGGCCACCAGACTTCATAATGATGCGAATATCCTTGCCATGGGTGCACGAGTCATTGGGGCGGGACATGCCGTCAAGATTGTGGACACCTTCTTAGGCACGGAATTCTCCGGAAGTGAAAGGCATATCAGAAGAATTCAAATGCTGGAGGACTAGAGGAGCTCTGCTTTTTCTACCGCTTCCATCAGGGACGGAAATTGACCCTGATCGATCAGACGGAGCAGGGAATTAAGGACACGCAGGGCGTAGGCTACTTCCTGATCTGAGATTAAGCCTTGTTCCATGGCCTGTGCCAACTCATCCAAATCGAGGATCTGAACAGTGCCATCTCGGTAAAGGATAACATCAATCAGCAAATCCTCAATAATGATTGAGTCGGGATTAGGACCGGGCTTCTGTTGGATTATGTCACAATACCAGTAGACAAGCTGCTGCTCCTTATCAAATACCTTACTTACCTTAATACCTTGATCCAAATAATAAGCGGAGATACCGCCGGCAATATCCTTCCTTGGATGGAGCGCATCCCATTTCGTAACAATAAGATGATCTTTAAAGTGTAGAATGCGATCATTTTTTAATGGGACCAATTCATCGGGAATAAAGCGTCTTCGATAAAGTAGAGGTGTGTTCATGGAGGAACCCCCTTTCGATATTGCGCTGGAAAGAGCTGCAAGTTCTTTCGTACTTTCATTATAGCATGAAAGTCCTATTTGGTATAGTGTATTCGTAATATAACAGTACTCGAGGATTCAAGCACGCTTGATTCCTCCGGGTACTATTTTTGTTGCCGGAGAATTTGAGTGAATTTATCTGTAGGGAAAATGAAGGGAACATTCGTTTCTGTAAATCTCTTTGGTGCTTGAATGGAATAATTGTGATTTTTCAGGGAAAACTATCATATGAACCGTGAATAGCCATAATGTGGAGGTGGATCTATGGATAATATGAATCGGTTTTACGAGTCATTAAAACGATTATTGGCAATGAAGAAAACGAGAATTACCTTATATATTGCAGCAGTACTCTGGCTTGCTGTGGCAACCCAGATATTCATGAACCGTTTTTTCTATGAAGAGGTTAAGATGACACAGGCATTTGTGAATACGAATACCGGTGATTTAAAAAGCAGTATTGAAATTATAGCAGATTATAAAAAGAACTTTTTGAGCGAAGAGGATAAAAAGTCTTTGATTCTATACCTGGCAAAAGCCATCGGACTTAAAGTAGAAAAGGAAATCTCTGTTGTCAAAGAACAAGCCAGAAGCGAATATTCCTATGAGAAACAGGCGAAAAATGCTGCCACCCTACTAAAGGTAGTCAGTATGGAGCAGGAAAATGCTTCAGAAACTATTATGAAGCATTATATCGTAATTAAGCTGGATATCAGAGATAGTATTCAAAGCATAGATAAATACCGAAAGCTTCTGGAGAATGCCTTAGGGGATCTTGGAGTAGAAAAGAAGCAATTAACTCTGCAGTATGAAGGAAGCTTCAGCGGACGATTGTCAACGGCAGAGAAAGATAGAATATCTGACCTTATGATACATGAGCTTGAAGGTGAACCTGCCATGAAGTATGCAGAGGATGATCTCTATACGGTCTATGCCTATACCGGGCTGATTAACGAATATATCATGACCATGGGTAGCAAGATAAATATTCAGATTGCAATCAATTATGATGAAGAGGCAGGTAAAACAATGATCTATCTGGCCTCCCCCATCCTAAATCAGAATTGGTAATCAAGGGTAAATTACTTCCTGTGAAACAAAATAAGTCTGGGGCTGCCGTACTAATGAGGTTGGATAACCGCTAGTACGACAGCCCCTAATTTTTGTAATACATACGCCAAGAGATAAATGCTAGAACCAGCGCTTTCTCCTGCGAAAACGTCTTCTGCGATCAAAAATCTCTTCTAGCAGGATCAGTGATACAATGTCTCTTAACAAATTTCTCTGTCGCCGTCTGGGATAATAATATACGCTATTGATTTCAACTTGAGGTTCTTCCTCCTCCATATCCTTTACCCGATCATAGACACGGTCTATAATTCTGTCCAAGGAGGTTTTGTCAGGGTATTCATCAAACATCATACTACCGTCATATTCCATCTGGTCACATTCATGATTGACTTCTTTTTGGATCATTTTGGCAGTATTAGGATATAACTGCTTCATATATTCCCTGTCTCTATCGGCATCTTCGCAGTTATCATATCCATACAAAGGATATAATGGTACTCCCATCGTATTGCTATTAGGTACCTGATATCCTTGTTGCTCATATGGGCTCATAAATTGAGGCTGCGGAACGGTTCCCGGAGCTGTACCCGGATAAGGAAGAGTGCCAGGAGCTGTTGGCATAGCACTAGGCGGCATACCGCTCTGTGGAGCCGGTGCCATGGGGCGTGAACCGGGCATGGTCCTCATGGGGGTTGTAGGAGCCGTCATGGGTGAGCCGGGCATGGTCCTCATGGGGGTTGTAGGAGTCGTCATGGTGGAACCGGGCATGGTCCTCATGGGGGTTGTAGGAGTCGTCATGGGTGAGCCGGGCATGGTCCTCATGGGAGTAGTGGGGGTGGTGGTACGTGAGCCGGGCATGGTGCACATAGGGGTTGTAGGAGTAGTCATGGGTGAGCCGGGCATGGTCCTCATGGGAGTAGTAGGAGTCGTCATGGGTGAGCCGGGCATGGGCCTCATGGGAGTAG
>JAEYRK010000060.1 GCA_023435645.1 Bacillota bacterium | reverse complement strand
AGAAGATGGCACTATATGATGAGAATTTATCATCATTAAAATCGATAATTCTTAATTCACCACCAATTGTTACAATATTAGATAAATCAAAATTTTCAATATCAATTGTACATTTAGCAACAATACTACCATTACTATTTGGAGCAATGTCATCGCTCATAGTAATATTATCAGTACTTTCACCATTAAGTGATATGCATTCTGCCTGAAATGTTAACGTTCTACTTGTATAATTTGTTACACGAAATGTTACATTAGCACGTTCCCCATCCTTTTCCACTTTATAAAACTGTATCTTACAATTTGAATCCTCATATACAGTTGTAAGAGTAGGTGCTTCCTTTGCTTGTACTGTTTTAACTGTCTGCAATCCTGGTAACATATTATTTACTACAAATGATAATGTTAATAATAATGATAATATGATACTAAGTTTCTTTGAGATGTACTTTAGTTTGTTCATATGTATGCCTCCATTAAATTTCATGTATTTTCCTATTATATTATACTAGCATCTCAAATAATTACAAGGAAAAAATTACATAGTGTCCCTGTAGTATACTTAGCCCTGAATATTAACAATAAGTATATTTAAAGCTTGTTGGACGGATGGAACAAAGCCAATTTCTATTTGTGATTGCACAAAGTACTTAAGAGAAAAAAAGAATAGTAATGGGACTTCTTTACCGCCAATTAGAACATGCGCCCACTAGACGTACATAAAGAAAGCCCTACAAACGCTAATTTGTAAGGCTTTCTTAATAACAGGGGCAGTAGGACTTGAACCCACGACCTGCGGTTTTGGAGACCGTTATTCTACCAGCTGAACTATACCCCTTGATTGATGTCGCTCATTTATAGTACTATGAATTGTCTTAATTGTCAATATAATTTTAATGTTTTATACCCTCGTTTCATCCTGTATGCTACACCGAATGACTACTCGAACACATCCTTCGTCATAACCAGCTCTGCACAGGCAACTGCATGATCCACACAATGATTTACGGTACTGATTGTATGTTGCAGCTCATTTGTCATTCCACACTGATCCGAAGCGATAGACTCTATGGAATGGAGAATCTCATTGTCCTTCGCCGCAGCATCCATAATCTCATTCAGGAGCAGGTTCATCTCATCTAATAAATGGACCAGGTTTTCCTTTTTTTCTTCGCAGGGATTCTCCGAATAGGTGCAGCCTCCATCCATAATGGCAGCGACCAGCTGCCTACCCCTCCTGGCCAGATTAAGCACTGTATCAGTCATATTCATGGCTTCGTAGGAATGCTTCTCTATCATCTGCTGTGACTGGCACAGCTTGTCCATCAATTCCCCTGCTAAGATCAGTGATTCTTGAGCGGAACTCAGCTCGATTAGTCTTTCGTAAATCATATCCTTCATATAATCCCCCAATTTTATGAAACAGCTGTCCTATTTACCTGATAATAGCTTTGTAACCTCCTGGATATTTCTTACCCCAATCAGTTTGATACTGGATGATTTTATGTGATCAAGATTAGCCTGGGGTAAAATACAGACCTCAAAGCCCATTTTGGCAGCCTCCGCTACCCGTTGCTCCGCCATATTGACTGCCCTAATCTCCCCGGTCAGCCCGACTTCACCGAACAGGATGGTACGGTGATCAATCGTGATATTTTTATGGCTGGATAAAATGGCGCAGATGATTGCCAGATCCAGTGCAGGTTCCGTAATCTTCATACCGCCTGCTACATTAATATATGCATCACAGTCCGACAGCTGTAACCCCAAACGCTTCTCCAATACAGCCATCAGCAGGTTCACCCGGTTATAATCCGTTCCTGCTGCAGTTCTTCTGGGCATATTAAAGTTCGTTCTGCATACCAGAGCCTGAACCTCAATGAGGATGGGTCTGGTTCCTTCAATTGAGGAGGCTACGACTGAGCCCGGCTCTCCCTCCGGTCTGCCCTTTAACATATATTCCGACGGATTCTTAACCTCAATCAATCCGGCATTCTGCATCTCAAAGACTCCGATTTCATTTGTGGAGCCGAAGCGGTTCTTCACAGCCCGAAGCACCCGGTAGGAGGCATAATGATCACCCTCAAAATACAGAACCGTATCCACCATATGCTCCAATACCCTTGGACCGGCGACCATCCCTTCCTTAGTCACATGTCCGATGATAAATATCGTGATAGAAGCTCCTTTTGCAATCCTCATCAGGGCTCCTGTCGCTTCCCTTACCTGGCTGACACTTCCCGGAGCGGAGGAGATTTCCTCCTTGAACATCGTCTGTATGGAGTCTATCACTACGATGTCCGGCTTATGCTTTGCAATAGCTCCCTCAATCAGATCCAGATTTGTTTCACAAAGGAGCAGAAGCTCGCCGTTAATAACGCCGAGCCTTTCTGCTCTCATTTTTATTTGACTTAGGGATTCCTCCCCTGAAATATAGATAATCTTTTTGCCGCGATCAGTGATTTCCTTACATAGCTGAAGCAGTAATGTGGATTTACCGATCCCGGGATCACCGCCGACCAAAACCAGACTCCCCTGGACAATCCCACCGCCCAGTACGCGGTCCAGCTCTCCGATACCGGAGTTCATCCTGGGTTCCGCTTCCGCTTTGATCTTTGAGATCAGCTCCGGTTCTCTGACATTTCTGGCTCCTGTCGCAGCCATACTTTTCTTGATTACCGGTTCTTCTACAAAGGTATCCCACTGCCTGCAGCCGGGACATTGGCCGACCCATTTTGCAGATTCATAGCCGCATTCCTTACAGAAAAACACGGTCCTTGGTTTCGCCATTTAGAGTTTAACCACCTTTATGGAAGCCTTCTCATCCTCGTTAAGCTCCAGGGAGAAGATCAGCTTTCCTCCTAAATTTGTTTTCATATTTCCCAGGTAAGAATCATTCTTATATATCTCATAATCCTTCTCTGCTTCCAGTTCCAGTGTTATCTGCGCTGTATCCCTGCCGTCTACCTGGAAACTCACCTCATTGTCCTTCTGTACCAGATGGAATACGGCTGTTCCGGGCATTGATTCATATACAAACATTCCATTTCTCTCAAGCTTGGTAATCTTATAATAGGTTTTCACCTTATACAAATCTCCCTCATGCTCGAAATCAGAAACCTTTGACTTTACTTCTAGTTTATAGTTACCAAAGCTTAATGTCCCATCATTTTCTTTGCGTATTAACTCTTCTACAACAGCCATTATATGACCCTCCTAATTGTAATTACCTAAACGAACTCCCGGCGGAAACCAATTGTGTCAGTCTGACTGGAGCTTTATAATGCTATTATAAACGAAACCCGGTATAATTTCTACTACTTCCGAAAATATTTACGAACGTGCCAGTGCCTGAATGGTCAATTCATGATTCACATATTCTACTCTTACCGTGTCTCCTTCTTTGATCGCTCCTGCCAGAATTGCCTCGGCAAGCTTATCCTCAATATTGGTTTGTATCGCCCTTCTTAAGGGTCTAGCACCATACTTCTCATCAAAACCCACCTCCACCAGATGGTCGATTACCTCACCACTGGCTTCCAGTGTAATATTCATCTGCGCCTTGCTGCGTTTTGCGATGGATTTCACCATAATCTCCACGATACTGTGAACATTCTCCTTGGACAGGGCATGGAATACAATGATTTCGTCGATACGGTTAATGAACTCGGGTTTGAAGATTCTCTTTACCTCGTCCATGACGCCTTCCTTCATCCGCTTGTAATCCTCCTTATCATCGACAACAGATGTAAACCCAAGCCGTTTCGGAGAGATGATATTCTGCGCCCCTGCATTTGAGGTCATAATGATAATTGTATTCTTAAAGCTTATTCTTCTTCCCTGAGCATCGGTGATATGACCGTCATCCAATACCTGTAGCAGAATATTGAATACGTCAGGATGTGCCTTCTCCACCTCATCAAATAGAATGACCGAATACGGATTCTGTCTGACCTTCTCACTGAGCTGACCGCCTTCATCATAGCCGACATAACCCGGAGGGGATCCGATCAGCTTGCTGACACTGTGCTTCTCCATATACTCAGACATGTCAACCCGGATAATCGCATTCTCGCTGCCAAACATCGCTTCGGATAATGCCTTGGAGAGCTCCGTCTTGCCGACACCGGTAGGCCCCAGGAATAAGAAGGAACCGATCGGTCGATTCGGATCCTTTAAGCCTACTCTGCCGCGGCGGATTGCTCTCGCCACGCTATTGACAGCTTCCTCCTGTCCTACAACCCTTTGATGAAGGATGTTCTCCAGATTCTGCAGACGCTCCGTCTCCTCCTCAGCCAGCTTCTTAACAGGAATCTTCGTCCAGCTGGAGATGATTTCAGCAATCTCATTTTCGCTGACCACCAGCTGCTTCTCCATCCGTTGCTTTTCATCCAGGACCTTCTGCTTCTCCAGCTGCTCCTGAGCAGCCTCCTGCTGCTTTTTGATCTCTCCTGCCTTCTCATAGGCTTCTTCCTTAATTGCCTTTTCCTTCTCATCCTCTAATCGCTTGATTTCAGCCTCCAAATTCTTTACATTGGGAGATGAGGTGTAGGCGCTCAAGCGTACCTTCGATGCAGCTTCATCCATTAAATCAATCGCTTTATCCGGCAGATATCGATCATTAATGTATCGGCTGGAAAGCTTCACTGCCGAGACTAGGGCTGCATCCGTAATACGTACCTTGTGATGTGCTTCATATTTATCTCTTAAGCCAAATAATATCTGGATGGCCTCCTCCTCAGAGGGCTCTTCTACCACAACCGGTTGGAACCTTCTCTCTAAGGCTGCATCCTTCTCAATATATTTACGGTACTCTTCTCTCGTGGTAGCACCGATAATCTGCAGCTCACCTCTGGCCAGGGAGGGCTTCAGGATATTGGAAGCATCAATGGCTCCCTCCGCACCGCCGGCTCCGATGATGGTATGGATTTCATCAATGAACAGCAGCACATTACCGTCACTGATCACCTCACTGATTACCTTCTTAATTCTCTCTTCAAATTCACCACGATATTTGGAGCCCGCTACCATTCCGGACAGATCCAGGGTAACTACTCTCTTCTCCTTAATCGTATCAGGAATATTACCCTCCACGATCTTTAAGGCAAGCCCTTCCGCTATGGCGGTTTTTCCTACACCCGGTTCTCCGACAAGACAGGGGTTGTTCTTGGTCCTTCTGCTTAAGATCTGAACGACTCTCTGTATCTCATTCTCCCTGCCAATGACCGGGTCCAGCTTTCCCTCCCTGGCGTAATCGGTCAGATCACGGCTGTATTGGTCCAGGGTCGGAGTCTGGGATTTTGCCTTTCCCTTATTGCCCTTTCCGGCGGAATACTCACTCTTGGCAGCATTTAAGTCCACACCGGTAGCAGTTAAAATATCAATATATACCTTTTGAATATTGACTCCCAGGGTATTGAGTAGACGGACTGCAATACAATCCGTTTCCTTAATCAGCGCTATTAAGATGTGTTCCGTACCAACCTGCTGTGCCTTAAATCTGGCAGCTTCCTTATAGCTTTGGTCCAGGATACGCTTTGACCTAGGGGTAAAGCTACCGGCATCCATCATCTCAACCCCGCTGTTCGGTGCGATCAGCTGATTTACCAGCTCCAGGACCTTTTCAACATTTACACCATTCTCCTCCAAAACCTTAGAGGCAACACCGTCCACCTCCATCAGGCCGATCAGAAGATGTTCGGTTCCGATATAATTATGGGAAAGACGATACGCCACTTCCTTTGCTAAATTGATTGCATTTTTCGCATTATCGGTAAATTTATCATTCATCTATGGGTCCTCCGTTTCTTACATAATAGATACATGCCCAGGAAGGCTTTGCTTCTTAGGCAGCCAGGTACACAGCATTTGTGTATACCTGAAGTAAAACAATTTATATCATTGTCGGTAATTCATTACAGATATATTCAGCTCTGGACTGATCCCTGGTCTTGCTTCCGACATTTTTTCCGATGGTCCACTGCAGACTTCCCGGTTGAACTCCCATCATCAGTTTATGGATGTTAAAATCTCTTTCGAATTTAATGAGACCGCAATCCATTCCAAATTTTAGCTGGGAAAGAAGTGTCATCGCATCCTCTGAGGTAATCTGTCTGGCATACTTAAGCACCCCATAGGAACGATAAACCTGATCCTCTAGCTCATCTGCACTGACAGAGAGCATATACTCCCTTCTCTTTCTCTCCTGCTTGACGACCTGAGCAACGATACGATTCAGATTATCTATGATTTCCCGCTCTGACTGCCCTAAGGTTTTCTGATTAGAGATTTGATAGATGCTGCCGAGGCTCTTGCTTCCCTCTCCATAAATTCCCCTGATGGTAACTCCGTATTTTCCAACCTCTTCAATCAGCTTTGGTATCATTCTGGCTGAGCTCAAGGCAGGTAGAAATACCATACAAGAAGCACGCAGCCCGGTACCGGCATTGGTGGGACAAGCCGTCAGATATCCGTACTTCTCATCAAAGGCAAAATGAAGCTTCTCATAAGCAATATCATCAATTCGGTCCGCCTCCTCATAGGCCTTCTCCAGATTCATTCCACCAACAATCGCTTGTATTCTAACATGATCCTCTTCGTTTATCATGATGCTGATCGTTTCATCCTCAGATAAGATCAGCCCTGTGGTCTGCTGCTTCTCAGCCAACAGCGGACTAACGATATGCCGCTCCACCATTGCCTGCTTGTCAATCTCACTGAGTGTACTGATATTACAGGAATAATACTTCCGCTTATCCTTCTCAGCAAGTGCTGTGGTAATCGCCTTAACCTCATTTACCAGGGGAATCGCCTGTACCTCCTCCATCCTTGCAGAAAAAGGGTAGCCCTCGAGATTCCTTGCCAGTCTGACACGGCTGGAAATCACCACATCACTGTCCGGGACGATTTGTTCATACCACTTAAGCATGGTTCGTCTCCTCCTTCTTCATCTGACGGATCAAATCCCTGAGTCTGGCGGCCTCCTCAAATTCTTCTTTTTCTATTGCCTCCTGAAGCTTCAAATTCAGCCTCTCCACCTCCGTGAAGTCCTTTAGAATCCGGTCTGTTGAGGAAATATAGCCCTTCGGCCGCTTTCCCATGTGATTTTCCGACCCTTGGATTCCCTTCAGGGTTTTGCCTAATTCCTTATGAAAGCTGCGATAACAGCCCGCACAGCCAAATCTGCCCTTCTGCAGAAATTCCTCAAAGGACATATGACAATGGTCACATACGATATCCGGTTTGGTTTCGCCCTTCTTCGAAGCATAGCTGTTATTATATGCCTCCAGTAGGGTTGATAGCAGGTCATTCAGTGTCAGGTCACTGTTCAGTAGTGGTTTCTCCATTTGAAAGGATGTATAATCTGCCGCACATTCTTCGCATAGATGCTGCTCCTTCTTCATTCCGTTAATTATCTCGGTATATAGTATCTTGGCATTCCTCTTCTGACATCTGTCACATAGCATAGGAGCTACCCCCTTTCAAATTCATCGAATACCTGATCCACGATCTCATGAGCTTCCTTGCAGCTGATATTTTTGCAGATCGCTTTCGCCAGTATAACCCTGAGCTCCTCCTTCATTTCCTTAATTGCCTGTAGCTTGTTCAGATCTATCGATATTACTGCACCCTTCCTCCGGTCAAGCTTAACATATCCTTCCTGCTTCAATATGGTATATGCTTTGTTCACTGTATGCATGTTAATTCCGATATACTCTGCCAGTTCTCGGACGGATGGAAGATTGTCACCCTCTTGGATCTTGGAGGTGGCGATGCCATAGATAATCTGGTTCCTAAGCTGCATATAAATCGCTTCATCACTGTTAAAATCTATCTTTACATACATTCTGGACACCTCTTCTATCATTATTAATCAGATAATATCGTTATATCTGTTATACATATAGTATAACAAGGTCCGCTCAAATGTCAATCTTTTTGATTCATTATTGATATATCAGCTCTAACCCTATTCTCTGACTCCTTTTGTATCACCTCTGTAGCCTACGATGATTCCTTTCCTTCTCTGCCCCGGCTTTACCTGGATTTCATATAGAAGCGGATGCATAACACGATTAGAACTACACTGAGGACACTGAGGAGGGTAATGAGCACCACTGCCTTGATCATATTGGACCGGTGATCCAACTTCAAAGCATTGATTTCCTCCAGATATCCCGACTCAGGACCCTTGATTGCCAAATCCTCCGGAACACAGCGCTGGATTGTCCTCTCTACTCTGTCATAGGAATAGAATCCGGCTACACCCAACTCATTCTCTGCATAAATTAACAGGAACTCATAGCCTAAATTATCCTCCGGTGCGTATACATCAATCGATATGTCAGAAATAATGATTTTTGTTTTGATATAACCGCTGGGAATCCTCACCTCAGGGCCGGGCTCTACCAGCTTATACCTACCCTCATAGACAGCGTATAATTCTTCTCCCATTCTGACTATCTCAAAGGAGCCATGCTTCTTAGAGGGTGCAATCGTAGGCTCCTCCTCACCATCCGCCGGAGCATATTCTCTGAACACATCTATAGTATATTCTATGACAGTTCCTGATTCCGCAATCACAGAAACAAGGATATTATTTTCCCCCTCCTTCAGAGAATCGTTACCAGTTATTTTTACCGTTGCCTTAGAATCCTCACGGTCGGCATTGATGATCAGCTTCTCAGTTTCGTGGCCCACCGTAGCTTCATAATGATAAACATTTTTATCAAAGGCCGGCACGAGCTCTGAGGGGCTGATTTTTAAGGAGCTTAGGTATGCATTGCTAGAGGCTGTCTTCGCAGGATTGACATGTAGCGATAGAATATTGGCTGACACCGGCATCCCGATTCCTGATTCATAATCATATACCATGAAGGGCTCCATCAAGGAAACCTCACTGATACCGATCTCAACTGCCTTAAATTCCAAGGAGTATTTTCTTACAGTTTCACCTTCGGGGACATTGATGTCGGATATCTTTAAGAAACCGTTGCTGCCCGTTATAAAGGACAGCCCTCCCTTGTATTCCAACACATCCCCATCATAGGTCAGATTCGCTTCAAAATCTCCGAAAGGGGTATCCGAGGTAATTGTTAAATAGACAAAAATACTTTCTCCGACGGTAATCTCTGTACTATTTGTGGAGATATCCACCTCAGCACTAGCCGCGCGGCTGCTCTGTGTACTCATATGGTTTCCGACCAGAAAGCATAATAACATGGTTAAGAAGTAAATTCTTATTTTTTTCATATAGGTTCCCCCTGTTTTCTTCTAGTTTTGGAAATGGTTTCATCGACCATCCCATTTCATCCAATATCCCCCATCGGGTGTATTAACATAAACGGTCAGCAGGCTTCTCCCCGCTGACCGGATTCTATGGCATCTGTCCATATTCTAGTCCGCTTCAGCGTACGAGGTACACCATATAGCTGTGGGACGGATTACTCTCTTACAATATTAATGGTATAATTTGCAATGTCACCGTTCTGGGCCATTACCTGTAGCACAATAACATTTTTTCCAACCATCAGAGGATAATGACCGGCGCCAGATACTGTGGCTTTGTTGCTTACTGCCCCGGCAGTAATCTGTACCAGGTCAACCTCATTCTTAACAATCAGACTGTAGTCGTATACCGTTTGGTTAAAGGTCGGTGTTAACGCCAGCGTCTTGCCGTTAGCGTCAAGTATCTTCAGGCTCTTCATCCGGTTATTCGGATTAAACATTGTGGTCGGAACCGGTGCCGGTGTTGCAGGCATGTTTAGATATACCGGAATGGAGAATACGACTGGTGAGTCTATCATGTTTTTATAGGCTGTTGCAATCTTTCTGCCTTCCGCCCAAGGTGCCTCCACATTGGTCATATACTGATGGAAGTATGTATTATTCGGAGTAACATTAAATTTCTGAAGATATACCGTGTCCTGGCCTCTGTTGATATAGCTCCTACCGAGGAAAGAGGATCCTCCCACGATGGACTTATAAGGGTTGGTCCAGGGGATCAGGTACAATGCATTTTCCGTGGCATTCCTACCTGACATGGCATATTTCAATCCGTTGGCGATTGCACCGCCTCCGGCGCTGTCATTCGCTCCGATATTATAGAAGTTATAATATCCCTCATAACCTTTATAGGTACCGGATACGCTGTTGCTTAAGGTGTTCGGACCCGTCACGACCTCCTGCTTCACGCGGGATGCCAGGTGGTAAGGGCTTACTCCGGAATATTCCGCAGCCTTCATAAAGGTTTCACTGTAGGTATAGGTTTGTTGTATTCCGTTTTCATCCAGGAAGGAATAGCTGGTATTATAAAGGGCTGTCCCTGCCAAAATATTATCAACTCCTGTCCGGCTCTGGTAGCCCGGCTGATATTTCAGCAGTTCAAACTGAAAGATATTGGTCTCTGTCAGAAAGTTTCTTGGGTCCATATAATACTCGATGGCCGTTCTTGAGGCAGTTACCCAATAGGTGCCATCAAAGACAATGAACTTATCCGTCTTCCAGTCATAGGCACCGCTGTCAAAGGAAAGCCATTCGACGCTCTTGCTGTTGGGAATTGTATTTTTGCCCGGTATACTTTCATTTGCGATTACCGTGTTCCAGTCTAGGCCGGTATGATATGCAACAAACTCCCAGGTTGGATGCTGTGCATGAAGCTTCCGCAATTGGTCCTTATAGCTCTCCGGGAAGCCCTGTGACAGCAGCTTCAACTCAAAATCAATCTGATTCGGGTCTTGATATCCGGGGACTGGCGTCGGCTCCTGAGTCGGGGGCGGAGTTGGGGTAATCGATCCGGATGGTGGGGTATCCCCTGCATAGATATATTCAGCCCTGACATAACCGGAATAGGGCAGTCCGGCATATTGAAAGGTTATTTTATACCATGTGCTGTTATTATCAAAGTTTGCTTCTGTCACAGTTACCTTATCCCTGTTGAACAGAACTACGGGAGCGTTGTTGTTATCAAACATGTATTCAATGGGCTTATAGCTGTAATAAACATTTAAAAACTGTGTATTTGCTACATAGCCCTCAATCGGTGCTCCGATAAAGCCAAAGGTTTTCAGATCTGAAATCTGAAGTAAGCCTGAGCTCTGTGCGTAATCCGGTAAAGCAACCGGAATCGGAGTCGGCGCTACCGACGGTTTTGGAGTCGGGGTCGGTGTCGATGTCGGTTTCGGTGTCGGAGTGACTGATGGTGTAGGGCTAACTGTTGGCTTTGGTGTGACTGAAGGCTTCGGTGTAGGTGTCACCTCAGGCTTCTTTGTCGGTTCAGCCGACGGCTTCGGTGTAGGGGATGCTGTTGGTGTTGCCGTCTCTGTAACCTTAAATTTTACCTGATTTGCAGCCAAATAGCCTGTATATTTCACCGAATCCAAGGTAAAGGATACCTTAAACCATTTTTCACCTCCGACCATGGACTCACTCAATATGGTAATGGATTTGTCCTTTTTTAATGAAATAATACTACCGGACTTATTCTTTAAATAAGCTGAATTGGTTTTCGCCGAGGTCCTAAGCTTTGTTTTATTGGCAAGAATATTGCCTTTGACCGTTTTCTCGAAGGTAAGCTTGATATACTGGCTGGATACATAGCCTGTCTTCTGTGTTCCTTCGGTTGTAAAGGATATTCCATACCATTTTTCAGAATCCTTCATCACTTCATTGATTACGGTTACACTATTGCCGGAGGTAAGTCCTGCTATCTTCGAAAAGCTTGTTCCCGCTCCGCTTCTGACATTTAATGAGGCTGCCGTAACCGTAGCCTTGTGGGAAAAAGCTTTTTTCACCTCTGAGGAGCTGCTGCCATCGGCAGGTGTCTGCGTAGGAGTCGGTGTAGCTGTTGGCTTCGGTGTTGGGGTTGGCTTCGGGGTTGGGGTTGGCGTAATATCGGATTCTTCCGGTTTAATATAATCACCTAGAACGTAGCCCTTCACCGTTTTCCCATTGAACTTCATGGAGATATAGTACCAGTCCCCATCCTTCTCAAGAATTGTTACTTTTTCATCTCTGCTGAGATATACATAGGTTTCACCAACCATAAGCCTCTCCGTGGTGGTGGAGGGTCCGGATCTGACAAATAAGGTACTGGCAGTTACCGTCCCTGTTCCCGCTGCCATACTATGTACTGAGTTGATATATATAAAATTTGGGATAATCAGAGTAAAGCAAATCAGAAGGATCAGCCATCTGTTCGTAAAACGTTTCTTCATTTAGTAAAGTACTCCTTTCAAAACAAGCCTTAAGTGAAATAGTTAGCCGGAAGGAAGTTACAGGATGATATTACCCTTGGAGTTAACACCTGCAAATTCTTGCTTTATTTTACAAATGACTTATGGCACTTATGTGGCATTTCAGGTTTTTTTAATGTTCGCTGTCAATGGGTGTAAGGTGCCATAAGGACAATATATATTTCGGCTAATTTTGTAGTATTCTGTATGGTAAATCATCCCACCCTCCGGTAATATTCGCTAGGGGTCACTATTTCTGATAAAAAAGGGGATATTACCTCCAGGTACCTCCCTTCCCCTGCAGAGCTTGGTCTCTGTCTGCAGGAACGGTACCTAGAGTAATATCCCGATAATCATGTTTCATCATCTTTCAAAGCGGCCTTGTTACAAAGGGGCACTTGGCCCCTTCAGTTCAGGCCTCATCAATCGCCTTACCGATATCATTTCTCATATACTTATTCTCAAAGCTGATCCAGGAGGTGGCTTCATAGGCTTTTCGTCTGGCCTCCTGAAGATCCTTACCAGTGGCTGTTACTCCAATGACTCTCCCTCCATTGGTCAGAATTCTTCCCTTCTCTTCCCTTGTCGCTGCATGGTAGAGGATATAATCCTCCTTCCCCCGAAAGAAATCCAAACCATGGATCTCAAAGTCCTTCTCGTAATGCTCCGGGTAGCCCTCTGAAGCCAGGATAACGCAGACAGCTGCATTGTCCTCAAAGCTAAGCTGGATATCCTTCAGTCTTCCGTCTATACAGGCTTCAAATACCTCAACTAAGTCATTCTTCATCCTGGGCAACACAACCTGGGCTTCCGGATCTCCGAAACGGGCATTGTATTCCAGCACCCTTGGACCGTCCTTGGTCAGCATCAATCCGACAAAGAGGATTCCCACGAAGGGTCTTCCTTCAGCCTGCATGGCATCCATCGTCGGCTGGTAGATATATTTCTGGCAGAACTCCTCCACCTCCTTCGTATAGAAGGGGCTGGGGGAGAAGGTTCCCATACCGCCGGTATTAAGTCCCTGATCCCCGTCCTTTGCCCGTTTATGGTCCTGGGCACTGGTCATGGTCCTAAGCTGTGTTCCATCACAGAAAGCAAGTACAGAAACCTCCGGACCACTGATAAACTCTTCAATTACCAGGTGGTTACCGGAGGAGCCGAACTGCTTCTCCTCCATAATCTGCTTTACTCCCTCAATCGCTTCCCTTTCCTCATGGCAGATCAGGACTCCCTTACCGAGTGCTAATCCGTCTGCCTTTAGCACAATCGGATACCTGGCTGTCTTTAGGTACTCCTTGGCAGCAGCAGGGGAATCGAAGACCTCATAGGCTGCGGTAGGAATATTGTATTTCTTCATCAGATTCTTGGAAAACACCTTGGAACCCTCAATGATAGCAGCATTCCTTCTGGGTCCGAATACCCGCAGACCTCTTGCTTCAAATACATCCACGATACCTGCCACCAAGGGGTCATCCGGTCCTATCACAGTCAGATCAATCTCTTTTCTGACAGCAAACTCTGCCAATGCTACATGCTCCGTAACCGGAATATCCACGCATATGGCACATTCCGCTATTCCCGCATTCCCAGGAGCACAATACAGCTGATTCACCCTGCTGCTCATGGCAACCTTTCTTGCTATCGCATGTTCTCTTCCGCCGCTTCCTATAATCAGTACCTTCATATGAACAAAACCTCCCAGATTATTCGATTTTTGGCCTTCCTAAGGTCATCGGATTATTTGTGCAACCCTGCGAAAAAACAGATCGCTGAATTCGACCAGCCATCTGTTTAGGCTTGTATTTATGAGCTAATATGCACGATATGATCCTTTACTGTTACTCTACCCTCTGCAATCAGGCGGACTGCTTCCGGCAGAATCACCCACTCAGCCTGCTCCATGACTCTTCGCTGTAATAGCTCCGGGGTATCTCCCTGTTCCACAGGAACCGGCTTTTGAAGAATAATCGGACCGGTATCCGTTCCCTCGTCCACATAGTGGACCGTCGCTCCGCTTATCTTTACCCCGCGCAAAAGAGCCGCTTCATGAACCTTAAGACCATAATAGCCCTCTCCACAAAAGGCTGGAATCAGAGAGGGATGTATGTTGATGATTTTATTCCTATATTCCCTGACAAGTCGTTCAGGCAGAAGGACCAGAAAGCCTGCCAGTACGACCAGGTCTACGGAGTAGCTGTTAAGAAGCTTTATCAATGCTTCCTCATAGTCCTCCGGGGAGGAATATTCCTTCTTTACGATTGCTGCTGCAGGAATTCCCCGCTGCTTTGCCCGTTCCAGCGCAAAGGCCTTCCTACTGCTGCTGATTACTACCTCTATCTTCACTCCGGGAAGCTCTTTTTGTTCTATCCTGTCAATCAATGCTTGAAGATTCGTTCCCCCTCCGGATACCAGGACGGCCAGTCTTAGCATAAGCTGACTCCTTTCACACCATTCTTCGCTTCCCCTACGATATATGCCTTTTCTCCTGCTGCCTGCAGAAGCCTTAGGGCTTTGTCTGCATCCTTTGCAGCTACTGCTATGATCATACCAAGACCCATGTTATAGGTATTGTACATCATTTTCTGATCGATGTCCCCGTCCTTTTGCAGCATACCGAAAATAGGCGGTATCTCATAGCTGTTTTGCTTGATCACTGCATGGATGCCTTCCGGTAGCATTCTGGGTATATTCTCATAGAAGCCACCACCGGTGATATGGCTGCAGGCCTTCACCGTAATCCGGCCTGCCTTAAGCTCCTTTAGTGCCTTCACATAAATCCTGGTTGGAGTTAAAAGTGCTTCTCCCAGGGTGGTGCCCAGGGACTCATAATAAGTATCTAAGGTCTCCCGCTGCATACGGAATACCTTTCTGACCAAGGAATAACCATTGCTGTGGATTCCCGAAGAGGCAATACCGATCAGGACATCTCCCTCCTTCACATCTGCACCGTTAATCAGATGCTTCTGATCGATGATACCGACAGCAAATCCGGCCAGGTCATATTCCTCCTCCGGATAAAAGCCGGGCATCTCGGCGGTCTCTCCACCGATTAAGGCAGCTCCAGCCTGTTTACAGCCCTCAGCCACACCCTTTACAATCGATGCAATCTTTTCCGGCTCATTCTTGCCACAGGCGATATAATCCAGGAAAAACAAAGGCTCAGCCCCAGCACAGGCGATATCATTTACGCACATGGCCACGCAATCAATGCCGATTGTATCATGCTTATCCAGTAAGAATGCCAGCTTAAGCTTCGTGCCTACACCGTCCGTTCCGGAAACAAGCGTGGGCTGTTCCATATGTTGAAAGCTTTCCAGGGAAAATGCTCCGGAGAAGCCACCGATATTAGTCAGTACTTCCTTCCTCATTGTTCCCTTGATATGCTCCTTCATGAGCTCCACAGCCTTATATCCGGCTTCGATATCTACTCCTGCCTTCTTGTAATCCATGTATTAACCTCCTATGGTAACGCTTCACGCATCTCAATCGCCTCTGTGCTCAGGATATGCCGGCCTGATGCTCCTAAGTACCGTATGGCAACATTCTAGCATATTCCATATGGTTTTGTCCCTAGTTTTTAAGGAAAAATTACTTATGCTATTTATTAACCAGCCTAATAATTCCGGCTTCATTCATAAGTAGTCATAATCTATTTTACTCCCACATTCCTCTGCCCTCTACACTCCCTAGGCGCTGCCTCATCTCTCGTGATTTGGCATACTGCTCCGTTCATAATCGTTCTTATTTATTTCCGGACAGGAAAAGGGAGCTGCTTCTTCATTCGGTGATTGTAAGAAACAGCTCCCCTTATTTACTGATTATATCATAGCCTTATTCATAAAATACATATACTTGGAGTTTCGCAATTACATGACGGATTACAATTCATGGAAGCGCTTTACCCCATAGGTCATTAAGGTCCGATACAGAAGAAAGGCCACAATGGTCATAAATCCCAAATACAAGAGATAGGCTGGAACAAAGGCTTTGATGACAACAAGAAAAAGCACCTGCAGTCCTACCATTGCAAAACCGGCAAATAAAGAAATCATTGTGGCTGCACTCTGCTTCACTACCACCGTTTCCGAGGTCCAGTTAAAATTAGGCAGCTTTAGGTTTACGACAAGCCCCAGCAGGGAGACGGACAGAGAGATCACGGTCGTCACAAGTACCATAATTATGCCTTCTGTAAGGCTCAGCCCCAGGGCAAAGGAGATCAGGATGGCATCGAACAAAGCCGGAGCTGTAACAAGCAGATTGACTAGCAGCTTCGAAGCGAAAATCGTACCGGCAGTAACAGGAAGTGATTTTGCAATCCAGAGGTTCCTCCCCTCAAGGGAGATGGAGGC
This sequence comes from Bacillota bacterium, assembly GCA_023435645.1. Taxonomy (GTDB): domain Bacteria; phylum Bacillota; class Clostridia; order Lachnospirales; family Lachnospiraceae; genus Mobilitalea. The sequence continues at coordinate 6,931 of JAEYRK010000060.1, read as the reverse complement.
CATCGTGGTACAGCAGGTAACGATACAGAAGGAAAGAAACAAAGGTCCTATCTGAGAGAACAAACCAGCTACCTGTAAGCTTCCGAACAGCTTCTCCGGATCCACAAAGAACAGGGCAATTGCTCCAATGGTAAGTAGTACAATTCCGAGCCCGGTATTCAAAACATAAATCGGAGAGGAAAAATACCGTTTCATTTCCTTTCTGAACAATGCCTTCAGGGGTGTGGTGGTTTTCAGTTCGCCCATCCTGAATTTTGTACGATTTCTTCCAACCATGACCAGAGAATTCAGCTTCCGAAACAGCTTCCCTATGAGATAGGAGTAGAGGCAGAAGGCTCCTACGGAAATCAGCAGAAAACTTAATAAAGCCCTGATGTCCCCCTCTATGACAGCCTTCGTATATAGGTCTGCCAAAGGGTAGAGCGCATTGACCTGCTCGGCCAGGTACCTGCTGATATTTATCATCTCATTTCCCGGTTTACCAGCGGTAAGGGAAAGTCCCAGGAAAGAAATGAGCAACAGCATGGAGAATAAAATGCTAATCAGATTACTGTAACGGAATCTGGCAGCAACAAAGGATACCAGAGTCCCGAGCACGGAGGCCAGGATAATCGGAACCAAGGGCACTAAAAACATCGTGATTGCTCCGGCAAGATAGAACCCGATGTCCGGTCTCATGAGCAGTCCATAGGCTACCATCATTGGCACCATCAGCATAAATACAAATATAAAATTAATGCTGTATAGCAGAATTACTCTACTGGCAACAATCTTGCCGTTACTAACGGGAAGGGACATAATCAGGTCATAATCACGGAAGCCGAAGATGGTTCCCTTCACCTTGATAATCGTAGTCATCAGTACTATGATGCTGGTTGCAGCCATAATCAGCGGCGGCAGGATTTCAATGCTATCATAATACATTAGTCCCTTACCAATCATATAGCAATAAAAGAAGGCAAGGCCGCTCATGAAAATCACAAATAACAGTATTCCCGCATATAGTAATTTCGGCTTCTTCCTTCTGCTGTTACCGATGGAAAACATGTCTCCAAGCATTGCCCATACCTGGACACTGAATAATCGCATGACTTTCTTCATCATATCCTCCTTGACGCCGTCCTGCGGCCTCGCAAAAGTAAGTCCTAACTCTATTCAACCCTCCGGTCGATCAACTCCATGAATACATCCTCAAGACTATGGTTACCCTTAACCTCATCTGTCGGTCCACAGGCTACCAGCTTCCCACCTTTGATGATAGCGATCTTATTACACAGCTTCTCTGCTACCTCCAGAACATGGGTTGAGAAGAAGATGGCACTTCCCCCCTTACATAGCTCTGTCATAATGGTCTTCAAGGTATGAGCTGCCTTCGGGTCCAGGCCTACAAAGGGCTCGTCAAGTATCAGAAGCTTCGGTCTATGTATCAAAGCTGCGATAATCGCCAGCTTCTGCTTCATACCGTGGGAATAGGAGGATATGGTATCCCCCAGGCTTGCGGTAAGCTCAAAAGCATCCGCATACTTCTCAATCAGGGTTTCACGGTCAAATTTAGCGACCTCATAGATATCTCCGATGAAATTCAGGTAACCGATACCGGTCAGATGCTCATACAAATCCGGATTGTCAGGAATATAGGCTGTGATTTTTTTACAGGCAACCGGCTCCTTCTTGATGGATTTTCCATCAATCCTGATCTCCCCTTCTTCGAAATCCAATACCCCTGCAATGGCACGGATCGTCGTAGTCTTTCCGGCTCCGTTATGCCCGATAAAGCCGAAGATATCACCGGCATTTATCGTAAGACTCAGATGATCAACGGCCTTCTTATCCCCTTTATAGCTTTTGGAAAAATTCACTATGCTCAACATAGGCTTCGCCTCCCATAACTGATCTTCTTATACCCTTATACCTTTATACCCTTATACCCTTATACCCGTATGGGCAAAGGATTATTCCTGGTCGAAGGGCTCATTCAGCTCTAAAGTCCCCTCCAGAACAAACCTGCTATCCTGAATAATCGGAATCGTGGTGCCATCTGCTAAACATACAGAGATTTCGCCAATCTCATCATAGGGTAGTGTAATGTCCGTATGGCAATTAAAATATGCTTTCGCCGGATCAGTGGTCCGCAGGTTTGATATCTCATTGTCCCTTGCAACGATCTCCTTCCCATCCGGGTTATATACCTTGAAATCCTCACTCATCACATAGCAGCTATCACCAACTGCAAAATGAGGTCCCGTCTTCTCAGCAATCAGAATCGGCAGGCGGGATGCTACATCATATTTTTTTCCCATCATATAAGCAGTGGTGTTGGTTCCTATGGCAAATTCACCAAGAGGCAGGTAATCATGGTTATACAGAAGATTTTCTCTGATAAAGCTCTTGTTCTTGCTTTCCTCATCAAAATTCGCGCACTGATACTCCGTAATCCTTCCATCCTCAAATACCAGCTCCAATTCACGGTACTCCAAATCATGCAGATAGACCTTAGGAACATGGAGTACACCCTTGGTCCCCCCAAGCACAGGGGTGGTAAAGACCTCACCGGCCGGAATATTCACATCTGCGACGCAGTTTTCAAAGATTGTCTCCTTCTCCTTCTCTCTAAGTGGAAACAGCTTCACCCTGATATCCGTACGGTTTTTACCCTTACCCCGGATTCTTACAGCCTCTCCCAGATCCAGAGCGTCACAGAGCTTTTGTTGAACTCTGCTGTACATCTCATTGTTCAGGTTATTCACCTTCATTGTCTCTGCAAAAATTGCTTCAAAATCCTTTCCGATCTCCGGTACCGGATAGGCTATAATCGTAAAGGAGGTTTCATCCAGCTTGTAGAATTCCTTCAGAATAAAATTCTCCTCATTGTAATAATCCACAAATAATTTCTGCTGCCTTTTATCAAGCCTGATGGCTTCCCTCTTATCCTCCGGTTCAAAGAGCTCCTCACCGAATACCTCTACGACAGCAGGTCCACCAAAGTATGGGGTAATCTCGCGGTAGCACTCAAGGGCTGCTCTGCGGCATGACAGCCTCTTCTCATTGAATGCCTTATCCAAAAACATACCGATATCAAATCGGTGATCGTAATCATATTGCTTATTCGGGCTCGTAGCATGATAGCCTATCTTCAAGTGCTGCCTTTTATTTAGTGCACTATAAGCAGCTCGATAGATTACCGGCTCCAATCCCATAGCTCTGAAATTACGGATTGCATGACGAATCATCCGCTCAAAGCCCAGTTGATAACGAATATTGACGATGGTCTTTGTCTCCAGGGGTTTATGACTGACAACAAAGCCCAATCGATACCCTTCTGTAAAGGTATCTGCCATCGCCCGAATTTGCTCCTCAGGCAGGGAATTTAAGAATTCAGCTGTCCGAAGCTCATTCTCCGAGATATAATCCCCATACTGATAGAGATAGCCAAGATTTGATAAATCAGCTTCCATAATAAGATCCGTAGCATAGGAAAGCCCTGTATCTATCATCTGAGCGGTACGGCTGGTAACAAATAAGTCGCAATAATCGCTCATGAAATCATAAATTACTCTCTTTACATCCCGATAGGTGAATTCATCCTCATACTCATAGAGATTATATATTTCAATAAAAAGCTCAAGATAAATTGTCAGCTCCCTAAGTCTCTGCTCATAGGCATAGATGATCAGACCCCGAAGCTCTGCATAAAGAAAGCTTAACAGCTTACCGTGCTTATTGCCCAAGAGCTTGCAGGCATAGGTCGGATTCGCATAGCTGACAAGATAATTGTCTCCTGTAATATCATCGTAAAGGGATCGGTTCAAAGCCTTATGCTCTTTCAGTGAAAGGCCCTTCATCCGGTCCTGTCGGATGAGGTCAGCCACACCCTTCACCTGCACTAAAAAAGCAGCTACCCGGGAGAAATACTCCCCATAGGGCTCTCCAACTGATGTCTCACCTTCAATTTCGCTGATTCTTTCCATCGCCAGCTCATAGCGTTCCTTTAGCTCCTCTGTTTCTTCGAAGAGGAATGAATTGTTATTCATGCTGTCTCCTATCCGCGGGTGTATCCCGCATTCCTTTATGATATTTTATATTGGTCACCCAGCAAACCCTAGGATATATATGATGATTAGTATAATTGTCATGAAGCCGTTCAAAGAGATCCCGATCAAGGGAAAACGATAATAAATATCCCGTTGCGTTAACGCCTTATAGGACAGAATAAAGCCGAATACGGCAAGAGCAAGCAGGAGAATCCCTAGTATACCCAACAATTCCCCTCCCTCTCCGTTCAGGATACCGGATACGATACTAACAGCCAGAAACCCTATTGTGACAGCTATTCCGATGATAGCAGAGAGGATCCCAAGCTTGGTATGCTTTCTTCCTGAGAACTGAATCATATCCTTTCTCTTAAAAAGCTTAATCATACTATTTTCCTTTCCCTTGTTTCTTTTGTAATCTGCGATATATCAGATTACAGCTTGCAAACAGCAGATAGCCAAAAATTCCCCCGGCGGTATTTAGAAGGATGTCATCCACATCAAAGATACCAACCCGGGACAGCATCTGAATCGTCTCAACTGTCAGGCTGAATATAAGGCTATAGCATGCCACACGAAAAATCCTGCGGCATTTATTGCTGATGATCGGCAGCAGAAAGCCAAAGGGCATAAATGCGATAATATTACCGAGAACGTTAATGAGAAACGCTTCAAGGCCTACCTGCTGACGATATTTGATAAATCTCTTTATTTCCACGAAAAACTCCAGGTTATACCGATATCCCACCGAAAAGTTACCCCTGCCAAAGGACTCACTGAAAAATAAAAAATAAGATAAAATAATGATATATAAATAAAAAAATAACCTGACGGCATTCTTCCAAAATTTCTTTGCGTGATCCTTCAACTCTATCCCTCATATCCTTTATTTTCTAATTAGATTTTCCTCAGCAGAAAAAAATATTCAAAGCCAAGAATGCCGCTTTCGATCCTTCACAGACACAGATTGCCTCTTTCGATACTCCAACCACAGAATGCTGTTATGGGGCGGACTACCATCCTATAGTGTAACTATCATTATAAATCAAATCCATATCTGAGTAAAGCAAAGTTTGGTATAATCATGCTATAAATGAGGATAATACCATTAGTCTAAAATATGAGGTGTCGTAATTGAAAACATTTGAGGAATTATACAAGGAGCTGGTGGCCGCTACGGCAAAGGATCATCAGGAGGATTACTTAAGGTCACTGGATCCTTATGATGTACATCAACTGGATTGTCTGCTTCATCCGAAGAAGCACCCTTTGATTTGGCATACCGGGAAATGTACATGCGAGGATAACAGGCATTGTGTCAAGGTCTGCCCCTTCCATGCGATTCATCCCGATGAGAGCGGAGAGCTAAAAATAGATGAGGAATTATGCGCCGGCTGCTCCTACTGCATCCAGGAATGCCGCGCAGGTAAGCTTACAAACAGTAAGGATGTCATTCCCGTGCTTCAGGCAATCCGTTCCCATCAGGGTCTCACCTATGCCCTGATTGCACCGGCCTTTCTTGGACAATTCAGCAGTGATGTTACCCCGGGCAAGCTTAGAACTGCCCTGAAGCAAATCGGTTTTGACGGGATGATTGAGGTGGCCTTGTTTGCTGATATACTTACCCTGAAGGAAGCCCTGGAATTTGATGCAACGATTAAAACAGAAGAGGATTTCCAGCTGACCAGCTGCTGCTGCCCTGTCTGGATTGCCATGATTAGAAAAATATATCACGATTTGGTTCCCCATGTTCCACCGGCAGTATCTCCGATGATCGCCAGCGGACGGGCAATTAAGTTCATGCACCCCGATGCCCTGACGATCTTTATCGGACCCTGCCTAGCAAAGAAGGCAGAGGCCAGGGAGAAGGATATCTCAGATGCCGTGGATTATGTCCTTACCTTTCAGGAGGTCCAGGATATCTTCCAGGTTATGGAGGTTAATCCTGAGGAAATGGAGGAAAGTGAAAAGGACCACTCCTCCAGAGCAGGGAGAATCTATGCTCATACCGGAGGTGTCAGTGAGGCTGTTGAATTAACTCTGGAGCGCCTGAACCCACGTCGTGAGATCAGCCTGCGCTCAAAGCAGGCAGACGGTGTTCCTGCCTGCCGGGCAATGATCAATGATATCGTATCGGGTAAGATTGAGGCAAATTTCTATGAGGGTATGGGATGTGTTGGTGGCTGTGTCGGCGGGCCGAGAGCCCTAATTCCCCATGAGGAGGGCAGGATCCTGGTGGAAAAATACGGCAGGGATGCACACTATCCGACCCCGATTGATAACCCCTATGTGATAGAGCTGCTGCACCGTCTGGGCATCGATACGGTAGAAAGCCTGCTGAATAAGAGTGATATCTTTACACGAAGCTTTGATTGACCGGCTTGCGATTTTAAAGAGCTGTCCCTTTCGTCGGAACAGTCAGCCGAGATACATCCACTCCCTCGTGCCGGAGCAGTTTGATTTTATTATCAATACCGCCTGCATATCCTGTTAAACTTCCATTTGCACCAACAACACGATGGCAAGGAATGATTACTGAAATCGGATTGTGTCCGACAGCTCCGCCAACCGCTTGACTGGACATACTTGCCAACCCCGACTTTTCTGCTATTATTTTTGCAATATCACCGTAAGTGATACACTCACCGTAAGGAATTTCACGCAAGATATTCCACACTTTTTTGCGAAAATCTCCGCCCATCGGTAATAGGGGCAGTTCGGAAGTGTTTGGCTTCTTACCTTTGAAATATCGTTCAAGCCAATCTTTTGCGGAAGTGAATACAGGTAAATCATCCTTTTGGATCATTTCACCTTTTAGATCGCCACCATGATATTTTTGACCCTTTAGCCATAAACCAATGAGATTTTCCCCATCGCTTGCAAGAAGCATTTCACCAAGA
>JAEYRK010000026.1 GCA_023435645.1 Bacillota bacterium | reverse complement strand
CTGCTCCGGGGGTAGATATACTGGCGCCGACTTTGGACCATGGCTTTACGGGAATGACTGGCACCGGTGCTGCTGCAGCCCATACGGCAGGCATTACCGCTATGTTTTTAGAATGGGGAATTGTCAGAGGAAATTACCCCGGTATCGATACTGTTGAGGTGAAGCAATTTCTGATACGGGGAGCAAAGCAAAGTCCCAGGCTTCAATATCCCAACCGAGATTGGGGGTATGGTTCAATTGATATCTATCATGTGTTCAGAGTACTCAGGTCCGAGGAATAGACATGATAAGCAATCGATAGAGAGGGCATAAGGGCATAAGGGAATAAGGGTATAAGGGTATAAGGGTATAAGGTATATGGGTATATGGGTATATGGTATATGGGTATATGGGGATATGGGGATATGGGGATATAGGTCCTATTCATGAATATAGGAATGGAATATCATCGGAGGATGATATAGAATAGGCTTAGAAGGAGTGAGTTACGGATGATAAGTATACATAAATCAGTATGGTATAAAAAAAATACTGCAATAGAGCCGAAGGAAGGAAGCAGGCGAAGAGGAAGCCGACTCTGGTTCGTAATGATTGTCATGTTATTTGAGCTGTCAGCTATTATGGGGACTGGTTCTCCGAGAGCTCGGGCAGAAGGAGAAGTCTATAGAGTTAATCCTTCAACAGTACCCTATCAGAAACGCTACACAAAGTCGGTTCGATATAATAGCAAAACGAAACAGTACTATATGCTGCGCTCCTATCTGGAGCAGCTGGAGAAGGATGGTGGCGGAACACTTACCCTGGAGGCAGGGACCTACCGGATCTGTAATACACTCTATGTTCCTTCCCATGTAACAATTCTCTTGGAGGATGGTGTAACCATATTAAAGACGAAGGAGACGGGGACGACGGAATTGATTAGCTCCAAGTCCTTGTTCCAATTGGCAGCGCCCTCTAAGGCAAAAACGGAGGGGGCTTACGGAGGGTATGAGGGGGAAACAGGGATTACCTTCCGTGGAATGGGTACCGCTGTACTTGATCTTGGCTTTGTTCGAGATGCAATCGGCATCGTTCTGTGCCATAACACAGAGGTTTCTATTTCCGGTATCACCTTTCAGAATATGTACAGCGGACATTTCATTGAGTTAGATGCCTCCTCGGAGGTAACCATCGAGCAGAATAGCTTTCTGAACCATAAGCCCTCTGCTTCCGGGAACAAGGAGGCAATTAATCTGGATACTCCTGATAGGATTACCGGAGGTATTCGTTTGGTATGGACGAAATATGACGGTACTCCAAACCGTAATATCCTGATTCGCAGAAATACCTTTGATCATCTGGAGCGTGCTGTCGGTACCCATAAATATACCGAGGGAAAATATCATGAGAAGGTTCAGCTGCTGGAGAATAAGATATCCAATACAACATCGGATGCGATCAGAGCTCTAAACTGGAAGGCTCCGGTGATTAGGGGAAATGAGATCAGGATGGTGGCCGGAGGGAAGGGAACGGACCGAGGAATTCTGGCGAGCGGACTTATGGCTCCGGAGATTACGGATAATACCTTTATTGATGTACCGAGGTCGATTCAGATTATGCCCTGGAAAAATACGAAGGCAGGAGAAGCTTATGAAGTCACCTATAATGAACTGACAACAAAGGATATGGACCTAATGCTCAGGAATACTCTGATCCGCTGCGGGGAGAAATTCATCCGGGTAAACAAGACCTATCAGGTATTCAACCGAGACACTGACAAGTACTACTTTTCCTCTGAATTCATCAAACAATAATCCAGGCAAGGGCTTTGTTAACGATTAGCGTTTGGCATACTTCCCTTCAGCAGGTCATCTCATGTCGACAGAATTAAAATTTCATTAGGTAGATTAGAGTTTTTCATTCTCTATTGCAAAAGCATGGTGTTTCCAGTATGATAAAATTATATCAACCAAATAATAGGAAATATGGGAGGAATTATGAGAAACAAGCTTTCAAATGTAATTTGGGGAATCTTATTTATTTTCATAGGGATCGGCATTGCCGGCAATGTAATGGATCTATGGTATTTTGATTTTTGGTCACTAATCTTTGACGAAGGTCTGTGGACTCTGTTCATCATTATTCCCTGTGCAGTCAGTATCATCCGAGGAGGTTTCCAGACAGGCTCTATCATTGGATTTATTATCGGTGTGATGCTACTGGCTTCCTATCATGTTGACTTCCGTTTTGATTTTTGGCAGCTCATTGTTCCGGTGGTCTTGGTGAGTATTGGTTTAAGAATTATCTTTCAAGGTTCCATTCGCAGAACCTATCGGTCCGAACATAAGGTACACGTGGATGGACCTTATGATACGAATCAGGAGAAGAACTTTACCTCTGCTCCAAAGGGTGAATATACAGCGATATTTGCCAGCAATCATGTCAGATTGGATGACAGCTTTACAGGCACGAATCTGAGTGCCGTCTTTGGTGGTCTTGTACTGGACATCAGAGATGCCATAATTACCGGTGATGTAACCATCAATGCTACAGCTGTTTTTGGTGGGATTGATATCTATGTACCCAGAGATGTGATTGTCAAGGTTAATAATGTTCCGGTATTTGGCGGTGTCAGCAATAAAACAGGCTATCAGGCAGGTGCAGGCTCACCTGTGATTTACTTGAAATCGACTACCATGTTTGGAGGGATTGATATAAAATGAATCAATTTCAAAGAACAACAAAGTATATTGCGATAACCTTTGCTATCATTCTTGCGATCGGTATTATCACAGCGGTTACAGGTTTGATACTGAATGTTATTTCAGCAATCATCGGCGTTCCGCTCTTGGGCAATCGAAACAGGATTGATGTAGCGTATGATTTCACCGGAGTGGTAAGTCTTGTGGTGGATAATAGCGCCGGAAGCCTAGAGGTGAAAACCGGCGAGGGCTTCCGCGTTGAGGGAAAGGATGTTATGGAGGGCTTCCAGGCGGAGCTGACTGAGGATGGTACACTGGTGGTATCTGAGACCAATCAGCAGAGCTTCCTTTGGTTTCACTTTGACTGGCTTGGCTCCACGAATTCTAAGATCACAGTCTACCTTCCGGAGGACTTTGTTGCAGAGAAGGCTAGCTTTGATACAGGCTTGGGCAATACGGTGCTTGAGGATATAAAAGCAGAGGAGCTTACCATTTCAACAGGTCTTGGTAATTTCAAGGGGGACCGGATTGCTGCAGAGAAGGTGTTACTGGATGGGGGCTTAGGTTCCATTGAACTGACGGATGTCAGACTAGAGGATGCAGAGATTGATTGTGGAATCGGCAGTCTGAGAATTGAAGGAGAGTTGCTCGGCTATCAAAGGATTGACGGCGGGATCGGAAATGTGAGACTGGAGCTGGCAGGGAACAGGGAGGATTATCATCTGGAGTTGGATGCCGGTATCGGTGCTGTCCGGGTGAATGGTAAGAAGCTCTCTGGGACCTATACCAGTGAAGGGGCACAGAATTCCTTGAAGGTGGATGGCGGACTCGGCGGAGTCACCATTGATTTTCATAACTGAACGGGAAGAGAATATCCCTACCCATAGGATTATTTTTCATCATTCACAAGCTGATTTTTACGGATAAAGGTTGCATTTTATGGTTATTAATATTAAAATAAGAGTAACAGGGGACGTTAGAACGGAATTCATAACGTCCCCGTTTTACTGACAGGATTAGTAGTAAAATCGGATCGTTAAGGAGAGAACTATGAACAAAAGGAGTATTGCAGGGCTGCTCTTATTTGGCTGCCTGGTCATGAGCATATTAATTTATGGTGCGATTGTGCTGACGGGCTCGGGCAAGGGAGCAGATGCCAGCCAGAGCAGGATTACTGATGAGAAGGGTACGAATACATCTGCATCTGAAGATGGTTCGGAGGGGCTCATACAGGAGAATACTCTAATTAACGCCGGTACTGAGTCCGGGTTGCTCCAGAATGCCGATAATATTGGAATATCCGGGTCGGAGGCTGGTGGTACCGTGGCTGCGAATCCTGATAGGATAGAGAAAGAAACGGAAAAGCTCTCGGGTTCGCAAAATACATTAGGCGCAGCTAGCCCTGCTACTGAGGAGAGTGTCGATGTGGAGCTGGCTTCTGTGATTGAGACCGGAGCCGTACTTGTCAGAGGAGACTGTAGATTAATCGTAGATAGTACCCAGGTAGATTATGAGGCTTATATACCGGAGCAGATGGCTACCAACAGTGCTTTGGAAGCAGCGCTTCAAATAGAGAATCCCGGGATCAGCCTGAAAGCGAAGTCTGCTATTTTGTTTGATGCCGAGACGATGGAGGTGCTTTACTATAAAAATCCGCTTGAACCGGTATTTCCGGCCTCTACAGCAAAGCTATTGACCTGTCTTGTGGTTTTGGACTGGTGTAGTCTGGAGGAGGAAGTGGAGATATCCAATGAAATCAGAATGATAGCGAGGGATTCTACCATAGCCGGATTATACCCGGGTCAGGTTTTAACCATAAAGAACCTCTTAGAAGGAATGCTTCTGCCCTCCGGGAATGATGCTGCTTACGCTGCGGCTACTTATGTGGGTAGGAAATCTCTTCGCAGGGAAGGAGCTCGAAGAGAGGATGCTGTGGCAGAATTTGTCTGCCTGATGAATGACAAGGCCAAACAATTAGGTGCCCTAAACTCCTCCTTTCAAACCCCCGACGGATATGATGCCATCGGGCAGTATACAACAGCCTATGATATGGGACTGATTGGTTTAGCGGCGATGAAGAATGAGGTTATTTTGGAAATCAGCATGAAGAGCAACTCTCATAATAAGTTTCCCAGTGGGGATCAGGTAACCTGGCGGAATACCAATGCTCTGGTCAGGAAAGACAGTGGCAGATATTATGCCCCCTGCATCGGTCTTAAGACCGGTACCAGCACAATGGCAGGAAAATGTCTGATAGCGGCAGGTAAGCTGAACGGACGAAAGGTTCTGTGTGCCATTATGAATTCTACCCAGACAGGCAGATGGAGTGATGCAAGGGCCTTATTGGATTACGGACTTCAATAAGAGACACCGTCATAGCAAAGGAATCATAAGATCATAACAGATTGATGCTAGAGTCAAAGTAAATGGGTGATAAAGGGGAAGAGGATATGGAACAGCTAGATATGGATCGCGGACAGATTTTACGCAGGATAGGCTGGGCACTTTTTTTGATGGTCCTATGTAACATAGCGGCGCAGGTTATCCTTAGTTCACTCTTTTATGCATATTTTCCGAATTTCTATCAATCGGAATACTATGGGGTTGTACTTACTATGTTGACGGTTATGGGCGTCGGATATCCGGTATTCCTTACTGTTATCCGGAGGGTACCTGATACAAAGCTGTCCCAGGAGGGACCGGTAAAGCTGACCATCCGTCAGTTCATTGGGCTTTTTTTCGTAAGTGTAGCATTCATGTATCTATCCAGCTTAGCAGGATCCATCATAGGTTTGTTGATCGCCAGGATGAAGGGAAGCGAAATGGAGAATCCTGTGGCCGAATTCCTGGATAACAGTAATCTTTATCTGAATGCCATCTATATTGCAATCATCGGACCAATCATGGAAGAGTATATTTTCCGAAAGATTCTTCTGAATAAGCTGCGCAGATTCGGGGATTTGCCTGCAATTCTATTTACAAGCATTGCCTTTGGCATGTATCACCTGAATCTTTCCCAATTTATCTATGCCACTACCTTGGGTATCATTTTCTCTTATACAGTAATCAGAACCAATACGATTAAGTATTCAGTGCTCATACATATGATGATTAATGCGATTGGCTCTTTATTAGTACCCTTATCCTTAGAAAACGTGAATGCGATGCTACTGTTATCCCTATGGGTGATCGTGTCAGTGGTCATTGGATTGACCATTTTCCAGAAAAGTAAAAGAGGAATCCTGCTTCAGGCAGGTGAGGAACAGGTGGAGAGAAAAACCGAATATTTTCTTCATTTCGGAACGCTACTCTACCTATTGAGCTGTGCCGCTATGATGCTACTTCAGTTATAGTAGGGATAGATGATATGATCAAAAGAAGCTCTATCAGATCAGTAAAACGCTAAAGCTTATGGAAGGGACAGTACTATAATACTATCCCTTCCTTTCTTATTGTAATCTTATCGCTGCACCGGAGACGGTTACCATCAGCATACCATTATTGGAACCAAGCACCTCGTAATCCACATCAATTCCAACGATAGCATCAGCCCTTAGGGAAACAGCCCGTTGTGCCATTTCCTGCATGGCATGCTCTCGGGTCTGGATCAGGTAGTTTCTAAGGCTTCTAATGATGTTCTAATCTGTCATTATATGGACTCGGTCCGGGATAATCTGTTTGGGCGGGGAAAGAATAGGAAGAAAAGCTCCGGTTACCGGATTATGTTCGTATTGCTTCGTATTCCTAAAGAAATACAAAAAGTTTCATCATTTTATACATGGCAATTTCTATCATAATTGGGTATGATAAAAGTATAATATCTGTTGTATGCACAAAATATGTCTGAGGTTAAGTAATCACCTATTCAGTATGAATATGAAAGGAGAACGATATGAATAATTTTACTTTTTATAGCCCTACCTATTTTGTTTTCGGAAAGGGTACCGAGAATGAGGCGGGACATTATGTGAAGCGTTTTGGCGGAAGCAAGGTTTTGATTCATTACGGTGGAGGCTCTGTTGTAAAGTCAGGACTGTTGAACAGGGTTAAGACATCCTTAGATCAGGAAAGCATAAGCTATGTTGAACTAGGTGGTGTTCAGCCCAATCCCAGAAGCGGATTGGTTTATCAGGGAATTGAGCTGGCAAGGAAGGAAGGTGTGGATTTTATCCTGGCAGTCGGAGGAGGAAGTGTGATTGATTCCGCGAAGGCGATAGCGGCCGGCGCGGTATACGACGGGGATTTCTGGGACTTCTTCGAGGGTAAGCGTGTAACGAACGCCTTGAAGGTAGCTACTGTACTTACCATTGCAGCAGCAGGCAGTGAGGGCTCCGGGGATACTGTCATCACCAAGGAAGAAGGCATGTTGAAGCGAGGTGCCGGTGGAGAAGCCTTAAGACCGGTATTCTCCATTTTGAATCCGGAGCTGACGATGTCCCTCCCGGCATACCAGACGGCCGCGGGTGCAACTGACATCATGGCCCATGTATTTGAGCGGTACTTTACAAATACCAAGGAAGTAGAGATTACAGATCGCCTTTGCGAGGCAATTCTACTGACTATGATCAAGGAGGTTCCAAGGGTAATCGAGGATCCGAATCATTATGAAGCAAGGGCAAATATCATGTGGGCAGGCATGGTGGCTCATAATAATCTGGTAGGTGTGGGACGAGACCAGGACTGGTCAAGTCATATCATAGAGCATGAGCTGTCCGCCTTATATGATGTAGCCCATGGTGCAGGTCTTGCAGTGATCTTCCCGGCGTGGATGACCTACGTCTATCGCCATGATATTGATCGCTTTGCAAAATTTGCCGTCAGGGTATGGGGCTGCGAGAGTAGCGCCAGTCCCGAAGAGACGGCGCTGGAAGGAATCAGCCGTCTCAAACAATTCCTTACCTCCATCGGAATGCCGATTAGCTTCAAGGAATTGGGTGCCAAGGAAGAGGATATTCCTTATATGGTAGAGAAGATAGGAATTGGCAAGGGCACGATCGGTGGCTTTGTTCCGCTCACCGTAAAGGATGTGGAGCAGATATATCGGTTAGCCCTATAAAAGAAGCTGGCTGCTTAAGCGTAAGGTCCGGTGAACTGGTCCGGGAATAAGCTGGAACTTATTTTTTTCTGACGATACGGAATAGGGCTCTACCTGACAGCATCCTGTCCAGAAGATCAATCAGGCTGTCATTGGTGTTGTCACGATATAGGACCTCCTTGGCGAGATTGGGATCATCCGTTATGATATTATCCACTCCTAGGGATTTCATCCGCTCTATTTCGCGTTCGGAATTTACAGTCCATGCATGAATTGCTTTACCGGCACGGTGCATGGTCTCAACAATGGACTTTGTAATGAAGGATGATTTCATGCTGATAAAATCAATATCCGCCTTATTGTAATAATTCCCGTAGGCTGCGGTGATGATGTAACCGGTATGAAGCTCATCCTTCATTTGTTTGATTTTACTCAGGGTCCCATAATTCCACGAAGAGATCATACATTGGTTTTCAAAATCATATTCCTCAATCAGGCGAACCAGCTCCTCTTCCAGTCCCTGTTCACGTCCATGAATTTTTATCTCAATATTGAGAAGCAGCTTACCCTTGCATAATTCCAGAGCTTCTCTCAGGGTAGGAATACCTACTCCGGCAAATTCATCGCCGAACCAGGAACCGGCATCCAGGTTCTTAATCTCCTCATAGGTGACCTCCCAGATATACTTATTCAAGCCCGTAGTTCTCTTTAGGTTATGATCGTGCAAAAGAACCAAGGTGCCGTCCTTCGTCTGCTGAACATCTATTTCCGCATAATCAACCCGCAAATCGATGGCACTTTCCAGGGAGATCAGTGTATTCTCCGGAGCAGAGATCGAATTACCGCGGTGTGAGGTGATTAGGATTCCGGTCAGTGCCTCTTTCAAACTGTAGGAATCGTTTTTTACCGTAAGGTATAAATTAGTCAGACCGGCACTAAGCAGAGCCAGCAGGGTAAGCAATGCGATCCGTCTACTAATTTTAGAACGAAGAGGATCAGGATCCCCGTGATCCAGAGCCGGCTTTTCATAAGGAGTAAAGCGGGAACTCTCCTGAAACTTACAAAACATCGTCGATACTATATTAAAATTTATGATGAAGCATACCGTACTGAACAATAGACTAAAGTAGATCTTCACCTTCGGATAATAGGATAGAAATACGGAGATGACGATATCTTTATCAGCAAAAACATAAACCAAAAGAGCAGTAAGAAACAGAACGGTGAAATAAAGTAGGTAAAATATCAGGGCCAGGATGCAATTCGTAATCACTAGGATAGATAGAATTTTAAATGTATGACCCCGGATCAGCTTCTTGGAAGCTTCCAGTCCTTGTAGGAAGCCGTATCGTTCATGCATACAAAAATGCAGGGAGAATAAGCCCCGGAAGGCGATAAAGCATAAGAGCCCAAGGAACAGCAGTAGCAGTCCCCGAACAAAGAAAACGTCGGCGTAACCGCCCGGTACAGGCTCTTTCCATTTCACCTGTAGGATTAGGCTGATCATGAGCGGTGTATTCATGGTAATAAATAAAATCAGGGTAAAAAAGGGCAGCAGGATATTCCCCTGAAAGACGGCCCGAAGTGCTCTGAATAGACCCAATGCAAGAATACGAAGATAATTTGGCTTCTTCTGCATGGGCTCGTAGCAGCAGTATTGAAAATGTGAGGACATCATAATGAACAGATAAAGGACAATCAGGATAAACAATGCGGATAACATCAGAAGAGCAGGTGGATATCTTAGAAAGCTCAGGATATTCTTGTCCGTAAGATAGCTCTGACCCCATAGGCCCAAGACATAGGAAACTGAGACGCTGATCAGCGGAATAATCAGTAAAATAAAGAGGATGGTAAAGAACATCTGAAGCAGAAGCATTGGTTTATTATTGGCTCTCATACGCTGGCGAAACAATTGTTTTATGTGCTTCATTCCGGTTTCCTCTTTTTAAAAACATAATAATAATTATTATAATCCTTGTATGAGATTTATGCAATCTGTCCTGCTGTTCTATAGAAATAATTCATTTTCTATGACATAAACTAAAGTTGATTTTCTTATTTAATATGCTAAAATGAAGATATTGCAGTAATTGACTTATAAAGGAGGCAATCAGCTTGACTGAGCTATTGGTCAGACTATTTATAAAAAACAAGGATGAGGTGGATAACCCAAGGGTACGGACCGCCTATGGCATACTATCCAGTATCGTAGGGATTATAAGTAATCTCTTCCTTTTCGCTGTTAAATTAACAGTGGGATTGTTTATTAACAGTATCTCCGTTATGGCAGATGCGTTTAATAATTTATCCGATGCAGCCTCCTCCATCATTAGCTTCATTGGTGTCAAACTGGCAGGGAGGCCTGCTGATAAGGAGCATCCCTTCGGTCATGGTAGATTTGAATATATCGCAGCACTTGCGGTATCCTTTCTAATTCTTCAGGTAGGATTTTCCCTGTTCAAAAGCTCATTTTCCAAGATACTTAACCCGGAGAAGATTACCTTCCACCCATGGATGGCCGCTTTTCTGTGTCTGACCATCTTCATTAAGGTTTGGCTGATGTTCTTTTACAGGAAGCTGGGGAAGCGAATCAACTCCACCGTAATGAAAGCGACCGCGGCAGATTCTCTGGGGGACGTCATGGTTACGACAGCTACAGTCATCTCCACGGTTATTGCCGGGCTGACCGGATGGATGATCGATGGATATATGGGAACGATTGTTTCTATCTTTGTTATATTCTCCGGCTTTGGTATCGCGAGGGAAACACTGGAGCCGCTGCTTGGTCAGGCAATAGACCGGGAGCTTTATGAGAAGCTTACAAACATGGTGGAGGGCTATGAGGACATCGTAGGAACTCATGACCTGATCATTCATAGCTATGGACCAACCCACCGGATGGCTACCATCCATGCAGAGGTTCCCAATAATATTAATTTTGAGAAGGCTCATGAGACGATTGATCGGATTGAACGGGATGTACTAGAAAAGCTGGATATCTTTCTGGTAATCCATATGGATCCTATTGAGATAAATGACGCAATGATTCTGGAGAAAAGGGACATGGTCATCCGCATTGTTTCTGAGCTGGAAAAAAGGGCAACAATCCATGATTTTAGAATCGTAAAGGGTGAGCTGCAGATCAACCTAATCTTTGATCTGGTACTTCCCTATTCCTATAAGAAGGAAATGGAACAGAAGCTGCTTTTGAAAATAGTGGAAGAGGTTAGGAAAGAGGATTCCAGATACAATTGTGTGATTACAACTGAGAATTCCTTTGTTGCAGAGGAGTAAGATCAGGGCAGCAGGTCTAGAGAATTGAGAGGAGCTTGCCTCGAACTAGAGAAAGACAATCAGAGTAGACAATCGAATGGACAAATCAGAAATGGGTAAACCAGAGAGATCCCCTTTTTAAACAGAAATTGTGATAAGGACAACTGAAAATGGACCGCTAGAAAAGGACTACTGAAAAGAGGACCGCTCGGAATAAGGAGGGAGAGCAGATGGTAATTGATTTTCATACACACATCTTTCCGGATCAAATTGCTAAGAAAACAATGGAGTTCTTAGAGGAGGAAGGGAATGTCAAGGCAGCTTCGGATGGCACACGCGCAGGCCTGCTGGCTTCCATGAAGAAGAACCGTATTGATGTCTCTGTAGTTATGCCGGTTGTGACAAGACCGGAACAATTTACTACCGTCAATGCCTTTGCAGCGGAGATCACCGGTAAGGATGGTATCATTTCCTTCGGAGGAATTCATCCGGATATGATGGATTACAGGGAGGGCCTTGATAGGATAAAGGGGCTTGGGCTACCTGGCATTAAGCTCCATCCAGATTATCAGAAAACCTTCGTTGACGATCCGAAGATGGTTAGAATCATTGATTATGCTTCTGAGCTGGGACTCATTACCCTGCTTCATGCGGGACTGGATATCGGTCTTCCCGATCCGATTCACTGTACCCCGAAACGAATTATTCCTATGCTTGAGAGGATGGACCGGCCGGAGGCAAAGCTAGTTCTTGCCCACACCGGAGGATATCAGCTCTGGGATGAGGTGGAGGAATATCTCGTAGGTCGGAGTATTTATTTTGATATCAGTTACTCCTTGGGTAGAATTCCTGACAGCCAGCTCCTTAGAATCATAGAGAACCATGGGGCGGACCGTATCCTGTTTGCCAGTGATTCCCCTTGGGATGACCAGGGAGAAGCCTTGGAGCAGTTTCTGAGGCTGGAGCTTCCGAAGGAGGAAGCAGAGAGAATTCTTTACAGGAATGCACTTGATTTGTTAGGGCTGGAAGGTGTCTAATGCATGACAGAGGCTTGGCAGAAACTGGTTTGAAAAAAATAAAATTTATACTTGATAATTAATTTGCTATGGGTTATAATATCATTCGTGGCGGTTGAAACACCGGACAAACTGAATACCTAGGGGTATCGCCAAACGGTAAGGCACTGGACTCTGACTCCAGCATCTTAAGGTTCGAATCCTTATACCCCTGCTCATAGAAAATGAAGTCGATGGACTTCATTTTTTTTGTAGTTACGGAAGGATAATCTGTTTGCTAATGATGTAATTTCATGTTTATTTTATGATTCACTAGCAGATAGAATAACATTAATTGACAAAATAGTTTAATTTAGTATAATGAATCATAGCATTAGGAAAAAGTAGGAATGGAGACTATTTATGAGGATTGCGGTTTGTGACGATACCAGAGCATATCGTGATAGTATTCATACACTATGCAGGGACTACCTTAAGGACCGAAAGGCAGCAGGTGAGATAATCCTATTTCAATCAGGGGATCAATTTCTATCCTATACCGGAGACATCAATCTATTACTTCTTGATATTGAAATGGAGGGAATGAATGGGATTGAGGTGAAGGAGCAGCTTCAAAAGAACCGGCAGGATATCATCATTATCTTTATTACCAATCATCTGCAGTTTATGCAGGAAGCCTTCGGAAAGCAGGTATACGGTTACTTAAGTAAGCCGGTAATCAGGGAGAAATTTTATAAGCTGATGGATCAGGCACTGCGAGAGTATGATGAGAATTTTATTGTCTCTACGGATGATAAGCAGCAGCCCTTTTTAAAAGCAAAAAGCATCCTATATATTAAAGCCGAGGATAAGTATACTATCATAGTAACTCAGGAGAGGGAATACCTGATTAGAAGAAATATGGCAGAATGGGAAGTCTGCCTATCGGGACGGGATTTTTGCCGCATCCATAAATCCTATATCATCAATTTGGGGCATGTGAAGCGGGCGGCAAATCATATCTTAATGGACAACGGAGTTACAATCAAGCTCAGCAGAGGCAAAGCGCAGAATTTTAAGGACCAGTATATGGATTATTTAAGAAGAAAGGTTGTTTGATTTGGCACCGGCTGATCTCATTTATGTAACGCTAATTGAACATTTGGAGTTTATGAATTCCCTTCTCCTTATGGGGGGGATTCTTGCTTGCAGGCTAAGAAAAGCGATACTGCCCTATGTGCTTGCATCAGGAGCGATTACATTACTATTTGCATTTATGATCTTGAAGGGTCATCAAAATAATCTACCCCCGGTCTGCCTCATGATGGAACTCATTCTGGTTTGGATTCTCGTTCAGGAATCCTTTCTGAAAAAGTCTCTCATGTTCTTCATAGCATATATCTCCAATTATATCATTTATACTCTAATTACATCCCTATTCTCCATTTTACTCGATTATAAGGAATCCTTTTTCTGGAATACCTATTCCTGGCGTATACTTGTCATTCTGATTAATATTAGCCTAGTAATTGCCATATCATGGATGCTTCAGAGTCTTCGGAAGAAGCAATATCCTTGGGTTAAAACGATTAACTTTCGTAATCTGGTCTTGGGGATGCCGGGGCTGCTCTGCTGTGCTCTGGTATTATCCTTTGTACAGCTATCCCGATCAATGGAGTCGGTCAATCCTCTGTTCGACAAGGTGGCTGTGTTCAGCGTTACCATGGTCTGTATTATTTATATCATTGGTTCGGTAGCCTTCATTTGGGTAAATGATACCAGGAAGAATTACCGGCTGCAAAACCAGCTGAAGGATATGTATCTGAATATCCAGAAGAGCTATTATACGAATATTCTGGCCAATGATCAGGAGCTAAGAAGGTTTAAACACGATTTGATGTCCTATATTGGCTGTATGAGAGTATTGTCAGAGCAGCAAAAGTTTGAAGAATTGGCCAGATATATCACGGAGGTTTCCTCGGTGGTGAACGGACTATTTCCAGATAGAATTCATTGCGGCAATGATATCGTAGATGCAATGCTAAGCTATCTTTTCACAATAGCAGAAAAAGAAAGTATTCAAATAGCCCTTGAGGGGACGCTACCCAGAGACATCGGGGTAGCAGATATAGATTTATGTACAATATTAAGTAATACCATAATGAATGCCATAGAGGCCTGTAAACAGCTGGAGCATGAGGATAACAGAAGCATCAAATTAACCGTTGGAAAGAAACAGGACAGCATATATCTCTCAGTGGAAAATCCAGTTCTAGGGCCAGTGGATCTTAATCTACTGGGGAAGGGAACTACAAAAAGTGAGAAGCAAAATCATGGCTTTGGAATCCGCAATATTCAGGATGCGGTACAGCGTAACCAAGGCCATGTAAGATTCAATAATCTCGAGGGTATATTCCGGGTGGAGATCTTTCTGCAGGAAGCGTTTACCACGATAGAGAAGTGATGAAAAATATACTTACTATCTTGTGCGGCTACGGAGTTGGCTTATCGTTCACGACATAAATATGTAGTTCACGACATGAAAATTGAACCCCCCCTATTAGCTATGATATTTATAGCTTATGGGGGGGATAAATATGATGGTAGCTTATGGGTTTTATGATTTGATTAAGTGGATTTTTGGTATTAAATAGCTAGCTGTGGGGAAAATGTATATATATGAGGAATCGTTAATTCGATGCCTCTAGATAAGGGTTCATCATTGTTTCGGTAAGTACGGGACAGGGATGAACCTTTGTTTATTGGATGATACATAGAGGAGGAAGGTTATGCTCATCAAACATTTGATAATCACAAAAGTTGAAGCTAATAATAACGACTTACCGTTATACCGTATCACCAATACTGTATCAGGGTGGAATATGCTCTTTGGCATCTATGAAACCAAATATCTTCTTCAGGTCCTGCATGCGGAGGAGCTGGCAGAAGCATTACAGCTAAGGCTAGAGGATGAGTTGCCTGACAGCATCAAAAAACAGCTAGACCTGAAATTTCAGGAGTGGGGATTACTGCATCCCTAGGATACTTTGACTAAGGGGGAGTGCCTGACAGGTGGAATTGCCGTTATCGCTTCGATTCACTGTTTATCATAACTGTATAACATAAGATGAAGTACTTGTACAATTTCCGGAGAATATAGTAAAATGAAAGGGAAGATAGCGCTATGGGACATAATCAGCTGCCGCTGACGTAAGCAATGAGAATACATCATATCCGGATGGAAGAACAGGGGAAAAATATGAGATTATTACATACATCGGATTTACATATTGGGAAGAAGGTAAACGAGTTTTCAATGATTGAGGATCAGCAGTATATCCTCCGTCAGATTCTTCATATCACAGAGGAGTATCAGCCGCAGGGAATCCTGATTGCCGGTGATATCTATGATAAGGGTATTCCCAGTGTAGAAGCTGTCATGCTCTTCGATTGGTTCTTAACAGAGCTTTACTTAAGAAACCTGGAGGTATTTATGGTAAGCGGAAATCACGATTCCTCAGAAAGGCTTGATTTTGGCGGCAGAATCCTTACGGCCAACAGAATTCATATCGCCGGTACCTATCAGGGGTATCTGGAGAAGATTACTGTAACGGACGAGCATGGTCCCTTACAGATCTATCTGCTGCCCTTTGTAAAGCCGGCTCTGGTCAGGCGCTATTTCCCTGAGGTTGTGACCTATCAGGAGGCGGTGGAGGTAATTCTTCAGCAGGGAGAAGTGGATGCGGCAGAGAGAAATATACTGGTGGCTCACCAGTTCGTCACAAGCGGAGACACACAGCCGGAGCAATGTGACTCAGAAACTGTCTCAATCGGGGGGCTGGACAATATCGATGCCTCTGTCTTTAGAGCCTTTGATTATGTGGCCCTGGGACATTTGCATGGACCTCAGGGGATTGGCAGGGATACGATTCGCTATGGAGGATCTCCCCTGAAATACTCCTTCTCGGAGGCACGACAGATAAAGTCAGTTACTCTACTGGAGCTGGGAAAGAAGTCAGAGGTGAGCTTTACAAAGATACCGCTCCAGCCACTTCGGGATCTGCGGGAAATCAAGGGTCCGATCCAGGCGCTGACGGATCCGAGGATCTATAGTCAGGCAAATACCATGGATTATATCCATGCGACTCTGACAGATGAGGAGGAAATCTATGACGCCATAGGAAAGCTTCGCAGCGTATATCCGAATATCATGAGACTGGACTTTGAAAATAGCAGGACGGCATGGAATGCGGAAGCCTTACTTGCTGCTGCGAGGATTGAGGAGCGGAGCGCTCTTGAGCTATTTGAGGAATTTTATGAAGGTCAGAATAATCAACCGATGAATACAGAACAAAGAGCCCTCATGGAGAAGCTCCTTGAAGAAATGGTAGGTGATATGGAATGAAACCGATTAAGCTAGTCATGAGTGCCTTCGGACCATTTCGAGGGGTTGTAGAGGTACCCTTCTCCGAATTGGGACCCAGCGGTCTGTTTCTGATCAATGGGGATACCGGATCAGGAAAGACCACCATATTCGATGCAATCTCCTTTGCCCTCTACGGAAATGCCAGCGGTGAGAACCGGACGGCAGATTCCTTTCGCAGCGATTATGCGGAGGAGGAAGAAGAAACCTATGTGGAGCTAACCTTTCTCCACCATCAGGGTGAATACCGGGTACTCCGAAATCCCAGCTACCTAAGATCGAAGAAGCGGGGCAGCGGAACTACGGAACAGAAGAATAATGCTACCTTGATACTTCCCGACAAGCGGGTCATCAGCGGTTATGCCCAGGTGACTCAGGCTATTACGGAGCTTTTGGGGATAGATTGGAGGCAGTATAAGCAAATCTCCATGATTGCACAGGGAGAATTCCTCCAGCTGTTGACAGCAGGCAGTGATGAGAGGGGAATGATCTTTCGTAAGGTGTTTCAAACCCAGAGGTATGCCCTTCTTCAGATGAAGCTGAAGGAAATGGCTGCAAGACTGAGGCATCAATGCGAGGAAACTGATCGGGGAATCGTACAATTTCTAAGTGGGATTTCCTGCAGTAAGGAGAGTATTCATAAGGCTGCGATAGAGGAATTTATAAAATTCGGAGATATCCATCAGGTTGAGAAAATGATGGGATTGCTGAAGGAATTACTGGATACGGATCAGCACCTGTACGAGGAGACCCATGCAAAAAGTAAGGAAATAAAGAATATGCTTGAGAAGATATCCGGCGAATATTCCTTGGCTGTGCAATTTAACCGGATGTTTGCCGAGCTTGGTGAAGCAGAGCAGGAATTATCTACCCTAGCCCAGGCAGCAGAGGAGATGTGTAGGGAGGAAGAACGGTACAGGAAGGGAGAGAAGGCGCTTCACTTTGTTCAGCCCTTTGAGGAAGCATATCGAAAGCAATATAGGGAACTCATAGCCCTGGAAACGGCGATTGAACGGGAAAAGGCAGAGAAGAGCCAGCTGGAGGCAGACGAACTAAGACTGAAGGAGGAGCTTAGCAGGAAAGAAGTAAGTCGACTCAGGATAGAGGACCTGAAGAAGGAAGTCACCCGTCTGGAGGAGGAAGAGAAGAAGCAGGATGCGCTTCTCGCCCAGGAGAAGCAGCGCAGCCTGATGGAGGAGAAAAAGCTGGTATATGAGGAGCGAATGAGGGACCTGCTTCAGGTGAAGGAGGCGCTACTACAGGAGCAAGTGACAAGGCTCGCAGAGCTGGAAAAGGCTGCAGATTCTGAAAAGACGCTGGCAAGCTGTGAGACTCAGCTGGAGCTGAAAAAGGCCTTCCTTGAGCAGCTGCAGAAGCTTCTGAAGGAAACAGATCAAATCAAAGTGGAACAGAGGCTCTATGGGACTTTAGCAGAGCATTATAACCTGACGGAAACGAATTATCTGAAACAGAGCAGGACCTATGGGGATATGGAGGCATCCTTCTACAGGGAGCAGGCGGGAATTTTAGCTATCGCCCTTAAGCCGGGTAAGCCCTGTCCCGTCTGTGGCTCGACAGAGCATCCCCAGAGGGCGGCTCTTACGGAAGGGGCACCCAGTGAGGAGCTCCTTAACAGGGAGAAGCTTCAGCTTGAGAAAGCAAGGAATGAGCTACAGTCAGCCGGACAAAGCTGTGAAGCACAGAAATCAAAGGTGGTAACGCTGGAGCAAGCCTTGTTCAAAGAGGCAAGCCTAATACTTCCCGAGTCTGTCGAGCAAGAAGTTGATATGGTAGATAGGATTTTAAGTTTAGCAAAAGAGAAGCTTCCGGAAGCAACGCAAGGCCTTCATGAGCTGGAGCAGAGAAGAGAAAGACTTAAGCTGGAGGTTCACCGAAAGGAGCTTATTACAGCAAGGCTTTCGGAGATTGCCAAGGAGCTTCAGAGATCTGAGGAGAGAATTACAAAACTCAGGGAGGAGTATGATACGGTAAGCCTCGAATTGAACAGATGCATCGGATCCATCCAGGGATTAAAGAAGGAGCTTAGGTTTGTGCAGAAGGAAGAAGCTGAGGCTGCTGTCCGAGCATGTAAGGCAGAGCTTAGTATCCTTCAGGAGGAGCTGACGGCTGCTGAGTCGGCCTTGCGTAATTGTGAATTGGGACTTGGAAGGATAGGTGCGCTCCTTACGGATCATATTGGAAAGCATAACAGTCTGTCTGTGGATTGTAGTCATGCGAAAGAGCTGTATGAACAGAGATTGTTTGACGGTGGCTTTCTAATGGGAGGAAAGGCTGACGAAGCGGCTTACCGGGAAGCGGTCCTTACAGAAGAGGAGCTTTTGACCCTTAAAAATTCCTTGGATTCCTATCATAGGGCAGTAGAGGCCTTGAATAACAGAATCCTACAGCTGAAGAAGAATACAGAGGGCAGGGAGGAGCAGGATCTGAATCAGCTGCTCTTCATACAAGAGGACTGGAACAAGCAATCCCAAGAGGTTGGTAATCAGCTCAGCCTTATCTTCAGCAGGCTGAAGAATAATGAAGTCATATATCGCAGGGTAGGAGAGCAAAACCAGCAGCAGGAGAAGCTCCGTAGGGAATACCTCATGATCAGCGGGCTATCCCGAACAGCCAGCGGAGAGCTGTCCGGCAAGAGCAAGCTTGCCTTTGAACAATATGTCCAAGCCTTTTATTTTGAAAAGGTAATTCATGAAGCCAATAAACGCTTCTATCAGATGTCCAATCACCAATATGTTTTACAGAGAAAGAAGGAGGCCACAGATTTAAGAAGCTCAGCCGGACTGGAACTGGAGGTAATGGATTATTACACAGGAAAGGCCAGATCAGTGAAATCCCTGTCGGGTGGGGAATCCTTTAAGGCTGCCCTTTCTCTGGCACTGGGATTATCCGATGTAATCCAGAGCTATGCCGGTGGGATTGAGATGGATGCCATGTTTGTGGATGAGGGTTTTGGCTCCCTCGATAGTGATTCCCTGGAGCAGGCCATCGAAGCCCTCAGTGCCCTGACGGCAGGCAACCGGATCGTCGGTATCATTTCCCATGTAAGTGAGCTGAAGGAGAGAATCGATAAGAAGCTCCTGGTTGAGAAAAGCCTGGAGGGCAGCAGGCTGAAGCTTGTGAAGTAATTACAATGGGTATAGGTGATATCATTG
Organism: Bacillota bacterium; assembly: GCA_023435645.1. Taxonomy (GTDB): domain Bacteria; phylum Bacillota; class Clostridia; order Lachnospirales; family Lachnospiraceae; genus Mobilitalea. The sequence continues at coordinate 52,899 of JAEYRK010000026.1, read as the reverse complement.
CGGGGATCAGTCTTAAGCGAATGGTCGAAAGGCATTTTCAATAATATTTCGTGAAAAAGCCAAATAATCACCTTCGATCGGAACATCCTTATTGGCAATCAGGATTGCAATTCCGTGAACAAGGCCCCAGCTGTAAACCAAGAGCTCATTACTACTGAAAGCTAACGTCGGATAGGCTTCTGTAAATCTGTTCAGCGTATCATAAAAGGTACGGAAGGGATCCTTCACTTCTTGATCCTTTTGAATACATTGATAAAAGGGTTTTATCTTTACTTCAAAACTACTCAGAAAGAGCAGTCGTAGATATTCAGGGTTCTCTACGAAGAACTTAATATAGGCGACTCCCATCTCGACCAGCTGCTGCTTCGGCTGCTCCTGATATTGTGTAACTGCCTGCTCCAGTGCGTCATAAAAGGCCTGAAGAGCTTCCGCTGTGATTGCAGCTATCAGCTCCTCTTTATTCTTAAAATGGCGGTAAGGGGCTGTCTGACTTACATGACAGGCTTTAGCCACCTTTCGGAGGGAAAACCCCTCATAGCCCTCTTGATCAAGCAGCTTAAGGCCCGTACTGATCAGTGCTGCTTTTAGGTCACCATGATGATAGCTTTGATTTGGCATAATCAATTCTCCGTTCTGTGTCATTGGTAGTAAAAGGTTTCTTGATGTATTATATTATAGCATTTAATGTTGACAAAGTAAACATTAAATGCTACATTAAAGTTAACGGCGTAAACATTGTAATCATTATAAGTATTATAAACACTAGAAAAATAATGAAAGATGAAATAATGAATCCTTGAACCTAATGTAATCATTGTACCCATTGATTAACATTAACTGAATGGAAACACTGTATGCATGGTTGCTTTGTATTCGTCGTAAGAATAAATAACATGATTAATAGGAGAGGGGTTTGAAATGAAAGCATTGATATTAAGTGATAAGGAGTTTAGGACGGAGGCCTTTGCTCAGCTACATTCCTGTGTACTGGATTATCTGTCAGAGCAAGGGATTCCTTCGGAGGAAATTGCAATCGGCAGGGAGGATCTCAACTATTGCATTGGCTGCTTTGGATGCTGGATTAAGACACCCGGTGAATGTGTCATTCAGGATTTGATGGCACAGATCAATGAGAAGTCGATCAATGCAGATGTGGTATTCTATTTATGTCCGGTAGTGTTTGGCCAGTTTAGTGCCAATATAAAGAATGCTTTGGATCGGTGGATTCCCAATGTACTCCCGTTTTTTAAGAGGCGGCCTGACGGCTCGACCATTCATCCGACCCGTTATGACAATAACCCGAGCCCGATTATGATCGCCTATGGGGACGATCTTGAGGAAGAGGATGCACGGCTTTTTGCAGATATCAGTAAAAAGCACCGAAATGTGGTGGACATTATGATTTACCGTGGTTCTGCAGAGGAGCTACGCAAGGAGCTGGAACGTATTCCCATGAAGAAGGTAGGTGCTATTGTATGAAGGAAGCGAGAAAAACAGTTGTTTTTGTTAACGGAAGTCCGAAGGTTAGTACGGAGCAGAGTGCATCTCAAGCGCTCATAAGAATGGGCAAGGAATATATGAGCTCCCAGGAGCTGGACTTTTATGAGGTTCAGGTTAGGAATAGCCTTATCCATAAGAAGACAGAGGAGGATTTTGCCTTGCTTCAGAAGGCGGATGCTATTATTATCATATTTCCTCTTTACATCTTCTGCCTTCCGGGAATACTCATGAGATTCCTTCAGGATTTTCAAGAGTACCTGAAGGATAACGGAGGCTATCGGAATAGGGCCAAGGTTTATGCGGTTGTAAATTGTGGTTTCCCGGAAGCCTTCATTAATGAAGAGGCAGTGAGGGTGATACAAAGCTTTAGTAGACAGACAGGAGCAGAGTTTGGCTTTGGAACCATGATTGGAAGTGGTGGAATGCTCCTAAGTACGATGGAGGCTTCCTACATGAAGATGATGAAGCAGGAACTGATCGGGGCATTCCGGCGTATGAGCGAGGGTATCCTGCTTCAGCAGAAGGATTCGGGGGTATTGGTATCGGCGAAGGCGAATGTCCCTGTATGGCTATACTACTTCATGGGGAACAGGGGCTGGTATTCCGCTGCCAAAAGAAACGGACTGAAGAAAAAGGAGCTGTATAGGAAACCATATCTAACTTCAGAAACAGAGTGATATCCACATCACCAAGGGGTTTATATCATCCAGCAGCAGCCGAACCGGTGCCTGCCTTCCGTGTCATATCATAAATACAATATAGTACCAAATATCATAAAATCAATTGGGTTTCGTCATATTTTTATCAGATAAAAAGCTAGAATTTCAGACTACACTGTGCTATGATAAGTCGAAAGTGATTAAGAATATACACAGAAAGTCAGGAATTGATATGTACAAACACAATAATTTATCCAAAGGTAATGTAGTAAAGCAACTGGTGATTTTTGCGATGCCCTTCATCATCTCTAACCTGATACAGACTCTGTACAGTGTAGCAGATATGGTTGTTGTTGGACAATTTAACGGAACCGTGAGCATGTCCGGAGTAAATATTGGAGGACAGGTCACGATGATAATTACAAATCTGGCAGTTGGATTGGCTGCAGGTGCAACGGTTCTGATTGCCCAGTCAGTGGGTGCAGAGAAGACGGATAAACTTCAAAAAATCATTGGGACACTTTTTACCTCTCTATTTCTAGCGGCCATTGTTATGACCGTACTTATGCTGGCCTTTCATGACCAGATCCTTCAGGTCATCCGAACCCCGGAGGATTCTTATCATGAAGCTGCAGATTACCTAAATGTAACGGCCTTAGGAACGATATTTATCTTCGGATATAATGCGTTAAGCGCTATTATGCGTGGTATGGGGGATAGCAGAAGTCCCTTGTATTTCATCACGATAGCCTGCCTAACAAATATTGTTCTGGATCTCCTGTTTGTCGGAGTCTTCGGTATGGGAGCAGCCGGAGCCGGGATAGCTACGGTCATATCCCAGGGACTGAGTATGCTTTTATGTATCCTCTATTTGATAAAAAAGCGGTTTGTATTTGATTTTAAGTTCAAGTCCTTTCGCATGGATCGTCAGCAGTTGAATGCAATATTAAAGCTTGGTGTACCGATCTCCATACAGTATCTGATCAGTAATCTATCCTTTCTCTTCATGACGACTCTGGTGAATGGGTATGGTGTTACAGCCTCCGCAGCGGTTGGTGCTGTAGGAAAATATAATGGCTTTGCCATCCTGCCCGCCATAGCGATGAATGCAGCGATTTCTACCATGTGCGCCCAAAACCTGGGGGCCGGGAGAGAGGATCGGGCGAAAAAGACCTTAAAGACAGGAATGCTGATATCCTGTGCGATTTCCTACAGCATCTTTCTTATTACCAGGCTTTTTCCCGCAGAGATTCTCGGAATGTTTGCCAAGGAGGAGGATATGATCCTTGCAGGTCTGCCCTATCTTAAGGCCTTCAGTATCGATTATCTTCTGGTACCCTTTGCGTTTAGTTTAAACGGTCTGTTCATCGGGGCAGGACATACAACCTATTCTCTGTTCAGTAACACTCTATCTGGCATTTTGATTAGAATGCCGATGGCATATCTGTTCAGTGAGGTATTCGGATTGGGACTGTTTGGAGTCGGACTGGCAGTTCCGGCGGCAACTATAAGTGCAATTATCTTTAACGGCTGGTTCTATCTGTCCGGACGATGGAAAAAGCGGACGGTTAAGCTGAATGATTCGACAGATATGGAAAATGAAATGATAGTTTAATTCCTTACTTAAGCTACAAAGCTGACTACCGGTGGTAAGCTATAAAACCTCCAACCCCAAGGTGCTTACCGTCAGTAAGACAGGTAAGGTAACAGCAGTAAAGAAGGGGACAGCGAATCTGACAATCAGTCATGGGGCGATTTCAAAGACCTATAAGGTTACTGTAAAATAGAGGCATTGGAAAGGATGGATTACAAAAAAGTAAGACTGCGATTTAAGGATTGTAGAAGAAAGTACCGGGCTTAGAAACGGCCCGGTACTTTCTTTATGAAATATAATGGATCATAAAACAGGTGGGGATGAAATGGACTGTTCTAATTCCATGGAGTCGATGAAATTCGACCATGGAGCTCCTATATTTACATTTTAACCCAATTGCTAATATATGTCAATTACATATTATCATTTATCGAAAGATAGTGAATGAACAATGCGAAGTTTGTAGTAAAATGATAGAAAAGAAATTATAATAGGGAAATATATGCATATGTACTTAAGATTGCCTCTACTATAGAACTATTTAGTAACATTTTTTCTCTAGTCAAATTCATAGTGATATGGTATAATTAATTTGACGGTCAAAAAGTTTGTGATAAAATTGACAAGAGATGCTGTAAAATATGTAATTTGGTCACACTATTTTATGAAGGAGCTATTATGGAAAAGAGAATAGTAATTGTCGGAGCCGGATATGCCGGTATCCTGGCAGCCAAGAAATTAGCGAAAAAGTTGAAGAAAAGAGAAGTGGATATCACCATTATAGACAAGAATCCATTTCATACAATGCTTACCGAGTTACATGAAGTAGCCGCCGGCAGAGTAGATGAGGATAGTATCAAAATCAGCTTGAAGAAGGTGTTTGCCGGACGAAAGGTCAATGTGAAGATGGATACCGTTACATCCATCGACTTTAATCATAAAAAGGTTATCGGTAACCAGGAATCCTACGCATACGATTACCTTGTTCTGGCAGCAGGCTCCAAGCCTTCTTTCTTCGGAGTTCCCGGTGCAGAGGAGTTTACTAAGAAGCTTTGGTCCTTTGACGATGCAGTAATTCTCCGCGAACACATCCATGATATGTTCCGCGCTGCAGCCCGTGAGGTGAAGGCAGAGGAGAGAAAGAGACTCTTGACCTTCTATGTCATTGGAGCAGGCTTTACCGGTGTTGAGATGGTTGGCGAATTGGCTGAATATGTTCCAATCCTTTGTGAGAAGTATGACATCGGAAGGGAAGAGGTTACTCTGGTCAATGTGGACGGATTAAGCAGAGTAATACCTAATCTGACAGAAAAGCTATCTGCTAAGGTAGCAAGGCGTCTGGAGAAAATGGGTGTTAAGATTGTTCTTAATGCATTTGTTTCTGCAGTTGGTGAGGATTTCATTGAATTAAAGCAGAATGATAAGGTGGACCGTTTCTCCTGCGGTACTGTAGTCTGGGCAGCAGGTATCCAGAGCGCGGATATTACAAAGGATGCAGGCAGTACACTTGAGCTTCAGCGAGGCGGACGTATCCAGGTGGATACATATCTCCGCTCCGTGAAGGATGAGAGCGTATATGTCATCGGAGATAATATGTATTATATCGCTGAGGGAGAGGATCGTCCTGTTCCCCAGATGGTTGAGAACTGTGAGCAAAGCTCCCATACCTGTGCCCATAACATCACAGTAGCAATCACAGGAAAGGGTGAGATGGAGGCCTATAAGCCAAAGTTCCACGGGGTAATGGTAAGCATCGGAGGTCGCTATGCAGTCTGTCATGTTGGCCTGCCGGGACATTTCTTCAGCATGCCTTCCTTCTTCGCTATGTTTGCAAAGCACTTTATTAATATTATATACTTTATTCAGGTCCTTGGTTGGAACAAGGTGTTCAGCTATGTGAAGCATGAATTCTTCACCATCCGTAACCGCAGAAGCTTTGTCGGTGGACATTTCTCCAACCGTACACCCAGCTTCCTGCTCGTGGCCTTAAGAGTATGGCTCGGAGCGGTTTGGTTATTCGAAGGTGTAATAAAGATTGTAGAAGGCTGGCTGAAGGGACCGAAGCTGACTCAGTTCTTTGGCTGGGCAGATGCTTTCTATGAGAAGATCCTTAATCCTGCAGCTGCAGCTCCTGTGGACGGAGCAAGTGGTGCAACAACAGCAGCAGCGGATGCAGCAGTAAGAGTGATGTCTTCTGTAGGCAATTCGGCAGGCAAGCTGATTCATTTGGCTTCCGATGCAGTATCCGGAGCAACAGCTGCGGCGGCAGACGCAGTAGCTGGTGCAACAGCGGCAGCAGATGCAGTAGCAGGTGCAACCGGAGCGGCGGACGCAGCAGTCGGTGCGGCACAGCAAACCGGTACCATACTTTTGAATTTTGATTTCCTTGGATTATTTAAGACAATTTTTGTATCCGGTAAGGATTTGTCTTCTTCTAAGCTGGGTGATTATGCCTTCAAGCTGGATGTTCCTCTGATGAACTGGTTCTTAGACAAGTTCGTTTTACCTTATGATGGCGTGCAGATGTTTATGCAGTTCTTCATTGTAATCGCGGAGGTATTAATCGGTCTGGCCTTAATGGGTGGTCTCTTTACCACTCCTGCGGCTGCCTTCTCCCTGGTACTGCAGTTCATGTTCGTATGCACCACCGGTCTCTATCTGGGAACCTTCTGGATGATATTTGCCGGAATCGCTGTATTAATCGGTGCAGGCAGAACCTTAGGCCTCGATTACTATGCAATGCCGGGATTAAAGAAACTGTGGAAGAAATTACCGTTTGTAAGAAAGTTGTATATTTATAATGACTAATTTTGAAAAGTTGGATGAAAACAATGGAATAAAGTATGAAGAGGCATTAGGACTTGTCAAAGCGGAATTGGAGCATACCTTATCCAGATCACCACTTATCATCCGTGAATACACAAAGCATCTATTAGCCTCCCAGGGCAAATATATCAGGGCGATCTCCGTCATCACAGCGGCAGAGGACAAGAATGGTATGGTTCATCCGGATGCGATATTATTGGCGGCAGCAATAGAACTCGTGCACCTGGCATCACTGGTGCACGATGATATCATCGATAATGCAGATCTGCGAAGAGGTAATATTACGCTGCAGAAGAAATATGGTAAGCGTACGGCTGTTATCTGTGGAGATTATCTTCTGAGTATCGCACTTAGGAAGGCAGCCTCCTGCAGCAACAAGAGGGATTATCTGGAGCTGGAGCTGCATGACTATGTTGGTAAGGTATGTCTCGGTGAGCTAAATCAACACATTAATAATAACAATATTCAGTTATCTGTCTATCAATATTTTAAAATCATCTCCGGAAAGACAGCAGCTCTTTTTGAAGCTTCCTTCCTAGCAGGAGCCATGGCAGAAGGGGTGAGAGGAACGGAGCTTAACCGTTACAGACAGCTGGGTTATGAAATCGGAATGATCTTTCAGCTGACCGATGATTGCATGGATTTTGAAAACACCAGGGCAGAAGCAGAGAAGCCGGTACAGTCGGATTATGAACAGGGTGTCATTACCCTGCCACTCATTCATGCATTTGCTAAGCTGGATGATTTCAAGGATAAAGCAGCAAACAAAGGGATTACCAGACAAGAGATTAATGAAGCGGTCATTAAAACCGGTGGGCTGTCCTTTACACGGCTAGTAGTAAAGAAATATTACAATAAGGCCATGAAGCTGATAGATATGCTGGAGACTTCGGACAGTAAGAAGGAGAAGCTTATCTATATTCTGAAGAAGGCTTCCCGTCTTGAGTAACCTTCCTAAAGATGTGATCCGTTTTGGTAGATACCAATATGACAAAGAGATGGATGGATATGCTGATAAAATTTCTGGACTATATTGAGATAAGAACAAAGATTACAAGTACCTTTGCGTTCCTGATGACAGTAGCCTATCTGCTGTATCAGGAACAGCAAATACAGTGGGGATTAACACTTTTGTTTTTTGCTGCAATGTTAACTTTCGACTTGACAACTACAGCAATCAACAATTATATTGATACGAAGAACAATCATCAAACGCTACAGTTTAAAAGAAGGACAGCACTTATGATTATCTATGTACTGTTCCTGATCGGTGCCGGTCTGGGCCTCTATCTGGCCTATCTAACCGATGTGATTGTTCTGTTGGCCGGTGCGTTATGCTTCCTATGCGGTGTGTTTTATACCTACGGACCTGTTCCGATTTCCAGGATGCCCTTGGGAGAGGTATTATCCGGAATGTTTTACGGTTTATTGATTCCTTTTATTATATTATATATCAATATGCCGGCGGGTACCTACCTGACCCTTGCGCTAAGCTGGGAGACAGTGAACCTAAGTCTGATGGTGATGCCGATCCTGGAATTAATTCTCTTCTCTGTGATACCCTTCTGTGCGACAGCTAATATTATGCTGGCAAACAATATCTGTGATCTGGAGAAGGACATTGCTGTAAAACGGCATACACTGCCGTACTATATCGGCAGAAAAGCAATTGATCTGTTTGCGGGACTGTATTATCTGTGCTACCTCGTAGTAATCATAATGGTAGCGGTTCGGATGATTTCCCCAATATGCCTGCTGTCTTTACTGACCATATTACCTGTTCAGAAGAATATCAAAACCTTCTATAAGAAACAGGAGAAGGCAAGCACCTTTATGATGGCAATTAAGAACTACTTGCTAATCATGGGATCGGTCACCTTGGTTATTTTCGTCAGTGCTGCAATTCATTGACAGCATGTATGTCTAAATATTAACAGCAATATTTACCAACCTAAGGGTTTATTCTTCCGGCTTAACCCGGCCGGATTTGAATAAAGATAACTATTATTAACTTATTCATCAAAGGAGAAAGAAAGAATGAAAAAAATTATTGCCCTTTTACTCAGCCTGACACTGGTAATGTCCATGTTAGTTGCTTGCGGCAAGAAAGACGCAACTGATAGTAAAGTAGATCCCACAGCAGCACCTACTGCAGCACCTGCAGCAGATGATAAAAAGGATGATGCAACACCCGAAACAGCTGAACCTGCAGCAGCTAAGACCGGTCTTGCAATATTAAGCTCTGTAGCAAAGTCCAAGAATGCAGCTGATGCTGATGGTCTTGCACAGGTTGATACCACCGTTGTAGCAGTATTAGTTGGTGGGGACGGCAAAATCCTAAAGTGCTCCATCGACGTAGCTCAGACTAAGGTTAACTTCTCTAAGGAAGGTAAGATTGTTACGGATTTAGCAACAGTGTTCCAGACGAAGGATGAGCTGAAGGATGGTTATGGAATGAAAAAGGCCTCCGGCATCGGCAAAGAGTGGAACGAGCAGGCTGATGCATTTGAAGCATATGTAATTGGCAAGACACTGGAAGAAGTAAAGGGTATTGCAGTTGATGCAGAGTTCAGACCCACTGATGCAGACTTAGCAGCTTCCGTAACTGTACATATCAATGAATTTGTTGATGCCATTGAGAAGGCTGTTACGAATGCTCAGGATTTAGGTGCGAAGGAAACTGACAAGCTTGGCCTTGGCATTTCAACAAACATTGCTAAGTCAAAGGATGCAACTGCTGAGGCAGCTGGTCTTGCACAGGTATATTCCACCTACACTGCACTGACAACAGATGCGGATGGCAAGATTACAAGCATGTTACTGGACTCCTCCCAGGGTAATGTAAACTTTGATGCAGCAGGCGTAATCACTACTGATTTAGCAGTTGCTCCCCAGACCAAGCAGGAGCTGAAGGATGCTTATGGCATGAAGAAGGCTTCCGGTATTGGTAAAGAGTGGTTTGAGCAGGCAAATGCTTTCGCAGCATATGTAACAGGCAAGACCTTGGCTGACGTGAAGGGTATCGCATTAACAGACGGTGCTCCCAGCGATGCTGATTTAGCAAGCTCTGTAACAGTTCATGTTACTGACTATATCGCAGTGATTGAAAAGGCTGTAGCAAACGCTCAGTAAATAAATATTTTAGGGTTATCAGTATAACTGAATAAGAAAAGGGGAGTATTGATATGATCATACTCCCCTTTTATGAATTGAATGAAGTTGAGAGACGGTATTACCGGCTTTCAGAATGAGGTAGATATCTTGAAGAGAAAACTATTATCCATCCTATTACTGTTGGTGTTGACAACCGGTCTGATGAACGGTTGTGGTAAAAAGGAACAGGAGTTAAAGCGATTTGAAGCCACGTTCCTGCAATTATTCGATACAGTAACTACAATCGTTGGCTATGCCCAAAGTAATGAGGAGTTTACTGAGCTTGCCCAGATGATCCATGATGAACTGGAGATTTACCACCAGATGTATGATATCTATCATGATTATACGGGGATCAATAATATTAAAACCATCAATGATAATGCCGGAAAAGCACCGGTAAAGGTGGATCAGCGGATTCTGGACCTGCTTGAATATGCGAAGGAAGCGGATGAGCTTACCGGCGGTGAGATCAATATTGCTTACGGTGCTGTCTTAAGGGTATGGCATGATTACCGTGAAGCAGGCGTGGATGATCCTGTCAATGCAAAACTGCCGCCGATGGAGCTTCTTAAAGAGAGGGCAGAGCATACAGATATCAATCAGCTGGTGATCGATGAGGAAACAATGACTGTGTATCTGGAGGATCCGGAGATGAGCCTGGATGTCGGAGCGATCGCAAAGGGATATGCCACGGAACGGGTCGCTCAGGATATGATTGCGAAAGGGTATGACCATCTGATGCTTAGTGTCGGAGGAAATGTCAGGGCTATCGGCAGTAAACCCGGAGAGGAAGCCTGGAATGTAGGTGTTCAAAATCCGGATATGGAAAGTGAGCAGACGAATCTTTATATCCTAAAGCTGAAAGGATTATCCTTAGTGACCAGTGGTGATTATCAGAGATATTATACAGTGAATGGAGTGAAATACCACCACATCATTGACCCGGATACTCTGATGCCATCGGATTATTTCACAGCAGTTTCAATTGTTACAGAAGATTCCGGCATGGCAGATGCTTTGTCTACCTCTGTATATAATATGCCCTATGAGAAAGGACTAGAGCTGATTGAGAGTCTACCGGATACAGAAGCCATTTGGATATTAAAAAACGGGGAGCATAGATTCAGCTCCGGCTTTCAAGCCTTCCTGCCTGAAAAGAAATAACAGGTATGGTTGTTTTATATTTACTTTTTTGAATTATTTTTACTTTTATGGTAATAATGAAGGAATGAAAATTCCAACATACAAGGAGGAGCTCAATGAAAGTAAAAGTAATTGTAACAGTACTGGTTTTATTTACAATTCTCTTAACCGGATGCGGAAGCAAAAAGGAAGGTGGGAATACTGCAACCCCAACTCCTGCTAAGCTAGAAGAAACAGGTTCAACACCAGCAGTCACAACACCGCCGGAGGCCTCACCGACGGAAGGTGTTACGGATGCAGTTACCACAGCCTCAATTGTTAACAATGAAGCTGCATTCCTGAAGGCCATCAGTGCAAATGGAACCTGGATTATTTGTCTTTTGAATGATCTGACTTTGGCTCAGGAAATAACTCTTGACGGAGAGTTCAAGAATGGTAAAAAGGATGATGCCGGAAATGATATCATCCAACGAAAAATTGCCTTGTATACCCAGGATGAGAACCGTAATGTAACAGCACGCTTCACCCTGACTGCGCCGAAGCTTACGATTAACAGCCCGGAGGCTAGTATTCAACGAGGAACCTTTATGGGAGATATCTACGTAAATGCAGCAAATTTCAAGCTGGTTGATACAACTGTGGAAGGGAATATCTATTTTAAGGATGCAGGGATACAGTCCGGCTTTACAATGGATGAAACCAGTAAAGTGAATGGAACAGTGGGACTTCAGTAAGGGATAGGAGCTATAAGCAGTAAAGCGGAGCGTCATGGGTCAGAGGAAGAGACCGATGAGACTCCGCCTTTTTTCTGGCCCTATCGTAGGCTGGCCTAAGGTGCCCCTGACTTCTTTACGCTCCATACCTTTGCACCATGCAGATTATTTGGCATATTTGGCTCAGACCGTTGCTTCTGTTAATCCTTTGCAAAAACTGCTTGTTCTGATATAATCTAATTCATATCAGGAAAGGAAAGCTAAAATGGATAATATCATATTAATCGGTATGCCCGGTGCTGGCAAAAGTACAGTCGGAGTCCTTCTGGCGAAGGTGCTGGGAATGAACTTCATTGATTCAGATTTGTTAATCCAGAAACAGGAGAGAAGACTTCTGAAGGATATTATAGAAGAGGAGGGCTTAGAGGGGTATCTTAAAATTGAGAACCAGGTAAACAGCGAGCTTTGTACAGAGCATTCTGTGATTGCCACAGGAGGCAGCGTAATCTATTGCCCAGAGGCCATGGAACATTTGGGGAGCTTAGGAATAATCATCTACATTCGGTTAAAATATGCTACCATTGATGATAGACTCGGCAATATCCGACAGAGGGGAGTCGTATTGAAGGAGGGACAGAATTTGAGGTCCCTTTATGAGGAAAGATGTCCGCTTTATGAGAAATATGCCCATCTGATTATAGATGGTGAGGGCCTGTCAATGGAGGAGGTTTTAGAAGAAATGATTACCCTAATCAAGCAGAAACAGAAGGGCAGTTATTGACATATTTCTCATATCTTGTATAATTAAACTATTAAAATAATGGAGGGTAATAGGATGGGTTTTTGTAGTAATTGCGGAACAGAAATGAGAGAAGGAACTGTCTTTTGCAGCAACTGTGGTGCTAAGGCTCCCGATGCCGGCCAACAGGCTCCGGTTAACCCACAGAATATGCCGAATAATACTTCGTATGCATATACTGGATATAACCAGCAGGGGAAAAAGCCGAATAACAATAAGATCATAGGAATGGCAGTAGTCGGTGTTGTAGCATTAGCTGTCCTCTTCCTATTGGTGAAGCTATTCGGTGCCATCACCACACCTGGTTATGAGAAGCCAATTAAAAATTTCTGTGAAGGGATAGAGAAGGGAAGCTTTAAGACTATGATGAAGGCATTTCCTGAGTACATAACGGATCAGATGGAAGACTACTATGGCGACGAGATGGACGAAATGATGGAAAGCTTAGTTGAGAGCCTTGAGGATGAGTATGGTAAGAGAATAAAGATTTCCTATAAGGTGAAAGATAAGGATAAGCTGGATAAGGACGACGTAAAGGAATTGGAAGATGATGTAAGGTACATCTATGATGAGAAGGTAAAGATCAAGGAAGCCTATGAGATAGATGTAGAACTGAAGATCAAAGGCTCTGAGGATAGTGATAAAGATAAGAGCAGCATAACCGTGATTAAGATCGGCTCCAATTGGTACCTGTATGATCGGTCTTTGATGGGATTCTAGTTCATTCAGACATTAGGAGGGTAAGGCATGGAGTTTTTTGAGAAAATTGGGAACAAGATTTCCTCTGGAAGTAAGGACGTGGCAAAAAAAGCAAAAGACATGACGGAATTAGCGAAACTAAATTCCAGGATAAAGAACTACGAAGATATGATTAAGGAAATCCAGCTGCAGATCGGTAAGTTGTATTTTGAGGCAAACAGAAATAATCCCGCACCGGAATTCATGGAATTATTCCAGAATGTGATCAATGCCCAAGGTGCAATCGAAAAATGCAGAGAAGAAATCTGTGCCATCAAGGGTGCCAGAACCTGTGTCAGCTGTGGCGCCGAGGTCCCAAATAATTCAACCTTTTGCCCAGCTTGTGGTGCTAAGAATGAAGTGGTTGATGTTACATATACTGCGGTGACTGAGATATTCTGTCCCGGCTGCGGTGCTGGATTGCCAGCAGATATGGTATTCTGTTCAAATTGTGGAACGAAAGTAAATTAATCATATAAATTTACTCAATCATTAAGGGCTGTCGCAGTGCGACAGCCCTTAGTTAATCTTGCAATCAATTCCTAAGGAGGGTTGGCTGAGCACTATAATTCATTCCTCCCACAGACAAGCAGCTTCCAGTATGCGAACCAAGCCCTCGAGTCCGATGCGATCCTCCTCGTCAAATCTGCCCGGAATCGGACTGTCTATGTCCAAAACTCCGATGATCTGTTCCTTCCTTCGGATGGGTACAACGATTTCTGATCTCGAGGCACTATCGCAGGCAATATGACCGGGAAAAGCGTGGACATCAGGCACCACCAGAGTCCTGCCTTCTGAAACAGCAGTTCCACAGACACCTCTTCCGACGGGAATGTGGATACAAGCCGGTTTCCCCTGGAATGGACCAAGTAATAATTCCCCTTGCTTCATCAGATAGAAACCTACCCAGTTGATCTCCCATAAAGCCTGTCCCAATAGAGCCGAGGTATTTGCCAGATTAGGAATCACCTCTGTCTCACCCTCGAGTAATGCGTTCAGCTGCGCATGAACGATGGTGTAAAGTTCCTTTTTATTCTTTGGATACATTGTGCTTAGCTCTTTCATAGGATGCTCCTTATTTCTCCAGTAATCGGTTCATTTTCTCACGAATTCTGTTTTCGTTTCCTTTGGTATCGTTTTTAGCCACCTGGTACATTCCATCCGAATCCTGTGCCAGAGTATCCCCCTCCTTACAATCAAGGGGCAGTCTGTACTTCGGGATTTTTATGAAGGCCTTCGTTTCGTCCTCGCATATGGCATAACTTCCTTCAAATCGGTCAATGACTAATTTCTTCATGATGTCTCCTCCTAGCTTAAGTATCTGTATGAGTAAGTAAGCTGCTGCAATTTGGTACAGTTTATCTAAGGGTATAGGGCTCGGTATTGACGGATATGGTTTTTCCATCGGTTGTGAAGATGATATTCCTTTGTTCGTCAGTTCTATATATGGAGATATCCCTTTCATTAAGAGCCTGTAGGACAGCCTTATGGGGATGTCCATATTCATTATCCCTCCCAACACTGATTACCGCATGAGTAGGTGACACTGCATCAAGAAAATCAGCACAGGAGCTATATTCCGAACCGTGGTGTGATATTTTTAACACATCGGCTTTCAGATCCATGCCACTCTGGAGCATTTCCTGCTCAGAGAGACTTCCGGCATCCCCTGCCAGAAGAAATTCAGAATTCTTATAAATCAGTCTGATTCCGATGCTATGATCATTCAGGTCACTGTAATCATTGCTGCTTGGGGCCAGAATGGAGAAGGAAGCCGGTCCGAGCTGATACTCATCACCAACCCGGGGAACCGTAATCCTCATTCCCTTATCTTCGATTGCATCCAAGACATCCTCATAGGTCTTGGTTGTATGTACCGCTTCAGGCATTAGAATTCTGTTGACATCAAAGGTATTGATCACATAGTCCAGTCCGCCGATATGGTCACTGTGGGGGTGGGTCCCGATGATATAATCCAGGGTTTCTATCCCCTGCTTCTGAAGATATTTCACGACGGTGGAAGCCATATGATTATCTCCGGCATCAATCAGCAGGGTAGAGGAAGCAGCCTCGACCAGGATGGCATCCCCTTGTCCAACATCAATAAAATGTACCTCCAGGACCTCGTTCTCATACGTCAGGACTTGGGTAGCTTCCCTCTCGTGGTTTTCAGACCGTTGGTTCAGGAATAAGATATAGGCTGCCAATAAAACCAAAGCACCGATGCGAAAAATGATACGTAATTGCTTTTTATTCATTGAAATCTCTCCTTAAGCTATATTATATCGGCTTGTGATCAATTTTACAATTATATATATTGACTAGGATATAAGAAAAGTACATACTTTTTGCTGGAAATTATTTAACAACCTGGGGTATACTAACAACAACGGAAGCAAAAAGCTGAGGGGGCAATGGACCAAGCTGGATACAAGGAAGGAAGATAAGGGACAAAGCTAGGGAGCAAAAGATAAAGAAAAGGACAATGGATAAAATAGGGATAAAATATCAGAGAAGGAAAGGAAGAAACAGAACAAAAAGGGAAGGGAAGAACGTAGGAGGAAAAGGAATAACAGGATAGAATGGAATAGGAGAGTGATGGATATGAGGTTATTTACTGCGATTACGCTGAATGAGGAAATGAAGGACTATCTGATGGAGATTTCGGAGAGGCTTCGCTTACTGACAGTGAAAGGAAGCTTCACCTTAAGGGATAATTACCATCTGACCTTGAACTTCATCGGGGAAACTAGCCGACTGGAGCAAGCGAAGGAGGCGCTGCGACAGGCAGTGGTGAAGACGGATGGGAGTGGCTTCCTCCTTAGGACGGAGGGCTTTGGGAGGTTCAAACGTAGGGAAGGTGACATCTGCTTCATCCATGTGGAGAAAACACCGGCTCTTACCCGGCTGCAGAGGGAATTGGTGGGTAAGCTCAAGGCTGCTGATTTTGATGTGGATGATTTGGCATATAAGCCCCATCTTACTCTTTCCAGACGAACTGTTTTTGCTGATCCCTTGGATGAGGAGCTCTTTAAGGACCAGATTTTGAAGAAATCCATGGAGGTCGGCCGGATCAGTCTTATGAAATCTGAACGGATTCATGGAATACTCACCTATACTGAGGTGTACGAAATTGATCTCGAGTAGGAAAGAATGCATAAAAAGTTATCGATGCAATTATATTATGATAGATTATGTGATTGTACTACCCTCTGGTATATGCATCGCTCAACCTTATGGTTTTATACACCACGGACTAGCGTTCAGTTGCATGAACCTTATCAATAGGTCAGAAATGATGCAATAACCTGATAAAGCGAAATTAGAAAGGGGATATCGGTATGAAGATATTAGTCGATGCGGATGCATGTCCTGTGAAGGGAATTATAGAAGATATTGCACAGGGGTTTGGCATACCTGTACTGATGTTCATTGATACAAGCCATATCCTGTCCTCCTTTTACAGTGAGATTGTGGTGGTCAGCAAGGCACCGGATGCGGTGGATTTTGCCCTGATTAACCGGACAGACCCAGGTGATATCGTTGTAACCCAGGATTATGGGGTGGCAGCTATGGCCCTTGGAAAGGGGGCTTATGCCATTCATCAAAGCGGAAGGATCTATACAGAGGATAATATTGATCTGCTGCTGATGGAGCGTCATATCGCCATGAAGAGCCGTCGAGCCGGTATCCGCGTAGGGAAGAATGCAAAGAAGAGAACAAATGCTGAGAATGACAGCTTCATGTCATCCTTTTACCGGCTATGTCAAAGAGCATATGAACCTTGAATCGCTTATTCGGAGGGATTCTCTGTCCATACTTTACTTTTATGGTCCTTCAGTATAAAATAAAGCCATAGCTAATCAAAGGATAAAGGGGGGTATGATATGGCAAAGAAGCACCGTAATATAGGGAACAATATCAAACGGTTCTTGCTGCTTATGGCGGTCTCCTGCCTTTATTTACTTCCCGCCTGTTCCCACCTTGGGAATTTGTCTCAGGAAGAGGAAGCAATAAAGCTGATCGATGAGGGGGAGCAGAAATCGCCCAAAGCACCCACTCCCTCTGTTACAAAGGCCCCATCCCCTGACATGCTTAGGGAGGAGGGTCCAAAAACAGAAGCTGAGGATAACCCAGAGCAGACCACTGGACCTGTAGAGGCTCCGACAGCTACCGGGGCTCCGGATACCACTGTTCAGACCGATGAGACATGGAAGCCCTCACCATCTCCCGCTCATTCTCCGAGCAAAGAACCTGACCGAAAAGCCCCATCCAAGGAAATCACAGATATGGAATCCTCCGGAGAGAAGGCAGCGAAGCCTACGGCAATACCCAAGCCCTCAGGGATGCCTGAGAGACCGGTTCAGACACCTCCACCGAAGGAGGGAAGCCTTCGCCTAGAAGATTATGCCGACGAGATCTTGGAGCAAATCATTACAAAAGGAATGACAGAGGTAGAAAAGGTTAAGGCTGTACATGATTATATCGTTTTGAATACGGCTTATTATGAGAATAAGAAACTGAAACCGGAGGCTTATCCGGAGGATGTTTTTACTGCCAAGGGGGCTCTTCTCCAGGGAGAAGCTGTCTGTCAGGGTTATGCTGAGGCCTTCCAGATGTTCATGGACCGACTGGGTATCAACAGTAAGTTCGTTGTTGGTAAGGACCGGATAAATCAGGTGGGGCATGCATGGAATATGGTATCCCTGGACGGGAAGTGGTACCATGTGGACGTTACCTGGGATGATCCGGTTCCGGACCAGAAGGGACAGATTCAATATAAATACTTCCTAATTACAGATGAAATGATTTCTGTGGATCATAGCTGGAACCAGAACAACTATCCCGCATGCGATAGCACGGACTATCTGTATTATATCTATGAAGACGTGATCATTGCTTCCATAGATCTGTATGAAGAGACATTTGTTTCGCTCTATCAACAAGGGGAGAGAACCATAACCATCCTATATCCGGAGGAGGAGAAGCCGGATCTTAGCTTCTTCTTTGCCTATGATTTTCTCCATACGATCGATAAGGACGGAACAAAGCACATGGCCTACAAGCATTATCCGATTCGGCGACTGGGGAACTATTCGGTATATACCGTGATCGTGGACTAACAACAGATGAATTTCAACTTCCTGTACAACATAGATAGGTGACTTTAACACTTATAGAGTCATTACATAAGATATCAGTAAGAGTCTTCGATGGATGGAGGTGTCCGCTTATGGGAAGTAATCATGAGTTTATGTCCAGCAATACCTTTCAGAATCTACTGGCTGCATATGAAGCAGAATCCAAGGCCAGTATGAAATATTTCCACTATGGCAGAAAAGCTAGGGAGGAAGGATACATGCAGATCGGGCAGATCTTTGATGAGACCTCTTTCAATGAGAGGGAGCATGCACAAATCTGGCTGAAGCTGATCAATAGCGGTAAGCTCCCTGATACCCTGGAGAATCTCAAGGATGCTTACGCCAGCGAGAACTATGAGTGGACCAATCGGTATGTTGAATATGCTCAGGAGGCCAGAAAGGAAGGCTACCGGGAGATAGCAGAGCTATTTGAGGGTGTTGCCAGCGTAGAGAGACACCATGACTCCAGGTTTCGCAAGCTAGCCAGCAATATCATAAATGATACTGTTTTCAGCAAAAACAAGAATGTACTATGGATTTGCATGAACTGCGGTAATCTATATTATGGGGAAGCTGCACCGGAGCCCTGTCCGATCTGCAGCCGTTCTCAGGAGTACTACCAGTTAAACCAGGATAATTACTAAATAGAACATGCATGAGGGGCTGACTTAAGGTGAAACCGGAGCAGAGTTTGCTACTACTTCGGAGCCTGGAGTTAGCCCCTTATTTCGCCCAAAACAAGAACAGACATTCGAAAATTGTATTGCTTTTCCTTTTTTAGTATGCTATAATTACAAGCATTAATATAGGAAGAAGGAAGGGTCAGTCTTAACCGGCTGTAACTGGGCAGAATGTAACCGGAAGAACTGACCCGTCTTATGATAGGACTGAAGCTTGCAGCCAATAGAGTGCAAGAGGGCTGAAGGCTTAAGTAGATTGGAGATTTCTATGGAGTTTAAATTGATGTCAGAGTTTATGCCCACCGGAGATCAACCGGAGGCAATCAAAGCTCTTGTGGAAGGTTTCCGCAGCGGAAATCAGTGTCAGACCTTACTGGGTGTAACAGGCTCCGGCAAGACCTTTACGATGGCGAACGTAATTCAGCAGATTCAAAAGCCCACCCTGATCATTGCCCATAACAAGACACTGGCAGCACAGCTTTATGGAGAATTCAAGGAGTTTTTCCCGGAGAATGCCGTAGAGTATTTTGTAAGCTATTATGATTATTACCAACCGGAAGCCTATGTCCCTTCCACGGATACCTACATTGAGAAGGATTCCGCAATCAATGAAGAGATTGACAAATTAAGGCACTCGGCAACGGCAGCCCTGACAGAGCGGAGGGATGTCATCGTAGTGGCCAGTGTTTCCTGTATCTATGGTTTAGGAAGTCCGATTGATTATCAGGAAATGGTTCTGTCCCTGAGGCCCGGAATGCTGAGAGATCGGGATGAGGTCTTAAGAAAATTAATAGATATCCAATACACTAGAAATGATATGGACTTTAAGCGAGGAACCTTCCGGGTTCGCGGCGATGTGGTGGAGATTTTCCCTGCTTCGTCGGCGGACATTGCGGTAAGGATTGAGTTTTTTGGAGATGAAGTGGAGAGGATATTAGAGATTGATGTATTTACCGGTGAGCTGAAGAGCATCCTGGAGCATATTGTGATCTTTCCTGCTTCCCATTATGTGGTTGCTCCGGACAAGCTGGAGAAGGCCATTGAGAATATACAGGCAGAGCTGGAGGAGCGAATCAAGTATTTCAAAAGTGAGGATAAGCTGCTGGAAGCACAGAGAATATCGGAGAGGACCAATTTTGATATCGAGATGCTAAGAGAAACCGGCTTTTGCTCCGGTGTCGAGAACTATTCCAGACATCTGATCGGAACGGAGCAAGGAGTTCCACCCAACACCCTGATGGATTATTTTCCGGAGGACTTTCTGATCATTGTGGATGAATCCCACATTACGATCCCCCAGATCAGGGGCATGTATGCCGGAGACCGCTCCAGGAAGACAACCCTGGTGGACTACGGCTTTCGCCTTCCCTCAGCCTTGGATAACCGGCCTCTGAATTTTCAAGAATTCGAGAGTAAGATCAGCCAGATCCTATTTGTATCTGCAACACCTTCAGTGTATGAGAGTGAGCATGAGCTCCTTCGGACAGAACAGGTGATCCGACCTACGGGCCTTCTGGATCCTGAGGTAACCGTAAAACCTGTGGAGGGGCAGATCGATGACCTGCTCAGTGAGATTCATAAGGAGCTGGAGAGGAAGACTAAGGTTCTGGTTACCACTTTAACAAAACGGATGGCGGAGGATCTTACGACCTATCTTCGGGAGGTTGGCATCCGTGTTAAATACCTGCATTCCGATATTGATACGCTGGAACGGTCCGAAATCATCCGGGATATGCGAATGGATGTCTTCGATGTGCTGGTAGGAATCAATCTGCTTCGAGAAGGACTAGATATCCCCGAGGTGGGATTGGTAGCCATTCTGGATGCAGACAAGGAAGGTTTCCTTCGTTCCGAGACCTCCTTAATTCAAACCATAGGACGCGCCGCCCGTAATGCAGGTGGTAGGGTTATTATGTATGCAGAGCATATGACGGCTTCCATGAGTAACGCAATCTCGGAGACGAACCGCAGGCGTAAACTTCAAAGCGAGTACAATGAAGTCCATGGGATAACACCTACCTCTATTCAGAAGAAGGTAAGGGATTTAATCAGCATCTCGAAGAAGGCAGAATCCAATCTTAAGGATATGACAAAGGATATGGAATCCATGTCCAGGCAGGAGCTGGAGGATATGTTGAAAATGGTTACGAAGCAGATGCATGCAGCTGCAGCAGAACTGAATTTTGAGAAGGCAGCAGAGCTGAGAGATAAGATGATTGAGCTGAAAAAGCAGCGATTGGAGTTAGATCAATAGATAGTGGTAAAGGATCAAGATTAAGCTTATTTGCTTCTTTTGCAGCAGGTGGCATTCTATACAAAAGATGATATAAATTACAGAATAAATCAGAATTAGAATAGGTGGCAATATGTCAGATAAAAAGAATTATATCAGAATCAGAGGGGCGAAGGAGAACAACCTAAAGGACCTGAGTGTGGATATTCCCAGGGATCAATTTGTGGTATTGACGGGCTTAAGCGGCTCAGGTAAATCCTCCTTGGCCTTTGATACCATTTATGCGGAGGGACAAAGGCGCTATATGGAATCCTTGTCCTCCTATGCCAGACAGTTTTTAGGACAGATGGAGAAGCCCAATGTAGAAAGTATCGAGGGCCTTCCCCCTGCCATATCCATCGATCAGAAATCCACTAACCGAAATCCCAGATCCACGGTGGGCACGGTGACGGAGATTTATGATTATTACCGTTTGCTGTATGCCAGGATCGGCATTCCCCATTGTCCGAGCTGCGGCAAGGAGATTAAGAAGCAGACCGTAGATCAGATGGTGGATGAGGTGATGAGGCTCCCCCAGGGAACGAAGCTTCAGCTGCTTGCACCCGTGGTTCGTGGCCGTAAGGGCGAACATGCCAAGCTGTTCGAGCAGGCCAAGAAAAGCGGCTATGTCAGAGTTAAGGTGGACGGGAATCTCTATGAGCTAACTGAGGAGATTAAGCTAGAGAAGAATAACAAGCATAATATTGAGATTGTTGTGGATCGTCTTGTGGTAAAGGAAGGCATTGAAAAGAGACTGGCAGATTCCATCGAGAATGTCCTTAAACTGGCAGAAGGGTTATTGCTTGTAGATATCATAGAGGGGGAGACTCTGACCTTTAGCCAGAATTTTGCCTGTCCGGACTGCGGAATCAGTATTGATGAGATTGAACCCAGAGTATTCTCCTTTAATAATCCCTTCGGTGCCTGCCCTGAGTGCCACGGGTTAGGGATTAAGATGGAATTTGACCTGGACCTGCTGATCCCTGATCAGGAGTTGAGTCTGATTGGTGGAGCCGTCGCTGCACCGGGCTGGGCCTCCATTACTGATAAGGGCAGCTATACCAGAAGTATTATGGAGGCACTGGCAAAGGAATACAGGTTTGACCTGAATACACCGTATAAGGAGCTGTCGGAGCAGGCGAAAAACATCTTCATTAACGGTACGGATGGGAAGGCAGTGAAGGTACATTATCGCGGTCAGCGCGGAGAGGGTGTTTATGATGTGGCCTTCGAAGGCTTTATCCGGAATATCGAGAGGCGCTATCGAGAGTGCGGTTCGGAAGCTGTGAGACAGGAGTATGAAACCTTTATGAGGACAAACCCCTGTAAGGTATGTAACGGTAGGAGACTGAAGAAGGAATCCCTTGCAGTGACTGTTGGGAATAAGAATATATCGGAGCTGACCGATTACTCCATCCGGGAGCTGTCAAATTTCATGCAGCAGCTGGAGCTGAACTCCATGCAGCGTAAAATCGGTGAGCTCATTTTGAAGGAAATCAAAGCCAGACTCAACTTCCTGATCAATGTAGGACTGGATTATTTGACTCTTGCCAGAGCTACCGGTTCCTTATCCGGAGGAGAATCCCAGAGAATCCGTCTTGCCACTCAGATTGGTTCAGGCTTAGTGGGAGTTGCTTATATCTTGGATGAGCCCAGTATTGGACTGCATCAGAGGGATAATGATAAGCTGCTGAAGGCCCTGAAGGATTTGAAGGATTTGGGTAATACCCTGATTGTGGTAGAGCATGATGAGGATACGATGTATGCAGCTGATTATATTGTAGATATTGGACCCGGTGCCGGAGAGCATGGTGGAGTAATCGTAGCAGAGGGAACTGCTGAGGATATTATGAAGGTGGAGGAGTCCATTACCGGAGCCTACTTGAGCGGTAGGATCAGCATCCCGGTCCCGAAGGAGAGAAGAAAGTCCACCGGTTATCTAACCATTAAAGGAGCCGCAGAGAATAACCTGAAGGAAATCGATGTGGATATACCGTTGGGGATCATGACCTGTATTACCGGTGTATCCGGCTCTGGTAAGAGCTCTCTGGTCACAGAGATTCTATATAAAAGGCTTGCCAGAGATTTAAATCGGGCTAGGGTAATTCCCGGAAGGCACAAGAAGATGCTTGGCATAGAGCAGCTGGATAAGGTAATCAATATTGACCAGTCCCCGATCGGCAGGACTCCGAGATCCAATCCTGCCACCTATACCGGGGTATTTGATCAGATTCGGGATCTGTTTGCTTCTACTCAGGATGCCAAGATGAGAGGCTATACCAAGGGACGCTTTAGCTTCAACATCAAAGGCGGTCGCTGTGAGGCCTGCAGCGGTGATGGGATTATCAAAATCGAGATGAATTTTCTTCCGGATATTTATGTTCCCTGTGAGGTTTGCGGAGGCAAGAGATATAATAGGGAGACTCTGGAGGTTCATTATAAGGGCAAGAGCATTTATGATGTATTAAATATGACTGTGGAAGAAGCAGTTCGCTTCTTCGAAAATATTCCATCCATTAAACGGAAGATAGAGACGCTGAATGATGTAGGCTTATCCTATTTAAGGCTTGGTCATCCTTCTACCTCCTTATCAGGAGGAGAAGCACAGAGAATTAAGCTGGCAACGGAGCTAAGTAAGCGTAGTACCGGAAGAACCATCTATATCCTGGATGAGCCGACGACCGGACTCCATTTTGCGGATGTCCATAAGCTGATTGAGATTATGAAGCGATTCTCAGAAACCGGTAATACGGTCGTGGTCATTGAGCATAATTTGGATGTCATTAAGACCGCCGATTATATCATCGACATCGGTCCGGAAGGTGGAGATAAGGGAGGGACCATCATTGCACAAGGGACCCCTGAGGAGGTTGCAGAGAACGAACAATCCTTTACCGGCAGGTATGTGAAAAGGTACCTGACGAGAGATAGATAAAAGCTATTCATAACTTTATGGACAGGCGGTGACCGCCTGTCCGTTACATACATAGGAGTATGAAATAAAGGAGGTCATATGGAAGGTAATTTCTTTGCGATGTTATCCAGAATGAAATTTATTGAGCGCTGGGCTCTGATGAGGAATTCAAGGCAGGAGAATATCAGTGAACATTCCCTGGAGGTGAGTATACTGGCACATGCCTTAGCTGTGATCAGCAATGAGCGTTTGGGAAATAGCCTAAATGTAGAGAAGGTCGCCCTGATTGCTATTTTCCATGATGCCACGGAGATTATTACCGGTGATATGCCTACCCCCATCAAATATTTTAATACGAAGATCCGGGGGGCCTTCCAGGAGGTTGAACAGGCAGCGGCGGACAGGCTATTGAAGCTGTTACCGGAGGATCTTAGGAAATATTATGAGGATAGCTTTCTACCCCGAGAGGAGGATGCCTTCCTTTGGAGATTGATGAAGGCTGCGGATAAGCTATCCGCTTTGATCAAATGTATAGAGGAGAGGAAGGCAGGCAATACAGAGTTCATCAGTGCAGAGCAGTCCATCAGGGAGCAGCTTCAAGAGATGGAGCTGAAGGAAATCGAGATCTTCATGAGCGAATTTCTACCTGCTTACGATAAGACCCTGGATGAACTGAACCGGTAAACAGTAGAATTGGGATGTGAAGCGATTATTATACGAAGATAGGGTCTGTAAGTCCTGGTGTGTCTGCAACCATAGGTATACAAAATTGTTAGTTCCGGTTGATAGAGCCCTCCTTCATACTGTGATATAGTGTAAATACAGTAAGATAAGAGTCAGAACTTATCGTAAGGCTGCCATTGCTCCTTTGATGGAGAGATGCTTTTGGTGATGCTGTATAGGAAGGGAAGGAAGGACTATACCTACATCGATACTTATCATAGACGACCTATTGATGCCTTGCCAGTCTATACGCAACCGTTAGGCTATATAGGGCTTTATTTAAGAGGTGACATATGGTTACAGTGGATGGAAAATGGATATTGGAAGGTCTGGATAGAAAGGATCCTTCCCGGATAAAAACCAGCAAGGAGCTTTCTGAAGCAGTGAGAGAAATTGGCTTTCTCCCCTTGTTTAAGAATCATATTCCTGGATTTTCTGTAGAGGAAAGAACTGTGGGGGAAGACTGGTGGTCGGGTAATACGGAGGATCCCTGGGAGTGGCGGGAGGTGCTTGCTTCAGAGGGCACTCTTGCATATGGCAAATTGTTTCGTAATAGAGCGGGCTTTATCTCCAAAGAATGGTACCCTTATTTCGCAGTACTGCGAAGAGATGGGTATGACTTTGATAGCAGGTATGAGGATGGTCTGGCTAGTAGGAAGCATAAGAATATCATAGATATTCTGGAGCTGCGGGGATCCATTCCCTCCTATGAGCTTAAGAAGGAAGCGGGTTTTCATAAGGATGGGATGAAGGGCTTTGAAGGAGCTGTAACTGATCTTCAGATGCAGACCTATATCCTTGTAAGCTCTTTTCATCGAAGATTGAATCGAAAGAATGAAGCATATGGCTGGTCTGTTGCAAATTATACCTTAAGTGAACAATATTTTGGGGAAGCCCATGTCCGATCCGCCTACGGATGCAGTACAATAGAAGCCATGGATCGAATCCTTCAAAAGCTGAAACAGCATTTTCCGGACATTAGCAGGGAAGAGGCAGAGAGAATGATCAGATAGGGGATGGGAAGCTGTAAAAGATTGACGAAAAACCCTAAGAAAATACATTATCTGGATAACTATATGCATTGATATTTTTTTAGAATATGTTAAAATAATCTTGTATAGTTACTATATACTTACATAATTTATTTAAGCTTTTCCCCCGAAATAAAATAGCAGCCGTTGGATACCCCCGTACGCAGTATCCGACAGCTGCTATTTTATGATGAGATCTCCTCTGGAGTTCCTCTGTCAACTGCTATCGCTTGTTATCCGCTAGCCGAAATATCTCTTCATAGATGGATTATCAAAAAGATAGAAAAAATGATAGAAAAGATAGAAGAAAAAGGACAATAGGATATAAAAGGATTGGCATACTAAGGATTGCCATTATCGATCCAAAAGGATATAATAGTCTATAGATAGACATACGACCAATTAAGTTAGTAAATCATAAGAAGGAAGGGATTTCATTGAAACATAAAACACTTGAAAATCATAGGCATCCAAAGGAACTGTTGAAACATTTGATTTGGAAAGTGATGACTGTACTTGTCTTTATGATGTTACCTGCATTTCTATCTAGGGCTGAAGCAAGTACAGTAGTCGGTAGGGTAAATGTTGTTGTAAACTACCTAGAGGAGACGGCTACCGTAACCCCTGGGAGCAATGCCAGCACCAAGTTCTATGTCAGTAAGGACAAAAAGACCTGGGAGGTAATGAGCTCCAATGTTCTGGACATCTCGACCTTTCTAAAGCCGAAGGAAACAATGATTTATTTTAAAGGAAATAGAGATTCAACAATCAATGAAGTGAAGCTCACCGGAGAGGATGTATCTCTGAAGGCAGCCTATAATGTATTTGGCGGTGCGGGCAAGGTTGACCTGAGTGGGAGCTCGTTACCGATAGAATTTCGTAAGGGTGCAAATGGTCAGTGGAAAACGCTTACAACGCCCTTCCTCACTACGACTCCCTATGAGACCTATGGTGCAACACTTTATTTTCGAATTACCGGGACAGAGACCAGGCGACCGGGAAAGGTAGTCTCAGTTAAGATACCTAAGAGACCCTCTGCTCCTTCAGTAAAACTAGATGGCAGTAAGCTATACATATCAGGCTTAAAGCAGGGAGAGACACAATACCGTGTCAATGATGCGGTGGATTGGACTCTGTTTCCTGTAAGTTCAACCCTGAAGACATTGGATTTGAAGACGCTTTTGGCATCTGAGCTTCCTGTAAATACACCCTTTCCTGGCGGAACCATTGAATTCAGGACTATTAGCAATGACAGTAAGAAAAAGGTTGCTTCCTCAGTGAAGGTGATAGAAGTTCCGCCACAACCGACAACACCGGGGAATATCACACTCAACGGCACCACACTTACTGCCGTAGATTCCAATAAGAAGAAGTATTATGAATACACCGTAGTGAAAAGCACAGCTACACTGGATATGAAAACAGCCAAGTGGACCTCCTTTACCTCTTCCAAGCCGGTTATTGTGAAGGATGCAACGATCGGTGATAAGATCTATGTTCGTGCGAAGAGCTATACGGATTCAGCGACAAAGCTGATCGTATTACCTTCTACCTATGGGGAGCATATCGTTAAGACAATAACACCAGGAAAGTAGATTGTTTTAGCTTCACATTAAGAGGTGAAACGAAAGGAAAGCTACAAGCCACGCTTACTCATGAATGCTGCGCATTCACATGAGAAGTGAAAGGAAAGCTACAAGCCACGCTTACTCATGAATGCTACGCATTCATTCGTGCGCGGGCTGGCGCCCGCTTTTATGATAATCAAAGGGTCCGCTTGAGAGTAAACTCTCATCGGACCCCTTTGTTTATCATAAGCTTGGCTTGTAGCTTTCGCGGCTACTCCCACTCAATCGTTGCTGGTGGCTTGCCTGTGATGTCGTAGCAGATTCTGTTGACATGCTTAACTTCGTTTACAATTCTATTTGATATCTTGCCTAGCAGCTCCCAGGGTAGCTCTGCAAATTCAGCAGTCATGAAATCCGTCGTGGTAACGGCTCTTAAGGCAATCGTATAATCATAGGTTCTCTCATCCCCCATGACTCCAACAGAGCGAAGGTTTGTCAGTACGGCAAAATATTGTCCAATACTTCTGTCGAGACCTGCCTTTGCAATTTCTTCCCGGAAGATATAATCTGCATCCTGAAGAATTTTAATCTTATCAGGTGTTACCTCTCCAATGATTCGAATGGCAAGACCGGGACCGGGGAAGGGCTGACGATAAACCAGCTTCTCTGGAATACCCAGCTCTAAGCCGGCTTTTCTTACCTCATCCTTGAAGAGATTGCGTAAGGGCTCGATAATCTCTTTAAAATCCACATAATCCGGCAATCCGCCAACATTATGGTGGCTCTTAATGACAGCTGATTTACCTAAGCCACTTTCTATTACATCGGGATAGATGGTACCCTGCACCAGGTAGTCAACCTTGCCGATCTTCTTTGCTTCTTCTTCAAAGACACGAATGAATTCTTCACCAATGATTTTTCTCTTCTCTTCCGGCTCGGAGATGCCAGAAAGTCTTTGATAGAAGCGTTCCTGTGCATTCACACGGATGAAATTAACGTCAAACTGCTTGGAAAATACCTCCTCTACCTCGTCCCCTTCGTTTTTACGCAGTAGGCCATGGTCTACGAAGATACAGGTGAGCTGTTTGCCGACTGCTTTGCTGATCATGACTGCTGCAACGGAGGAATCTACTCCACCGGAAAGAGCACATAATACCTTTTTGTCACCGATTTTCTCCTTCAGAGCAGCAACTGTCTCTTCAGCGAAGGAGGACATTTTCCAGTCTCCGTGACAGCCGCAAACCTGATAAAGGAAATTGTGGAGCATTTTTGTACCTTCCGGAGTATGGACAACCTCAGGGTGGAACTGTACACCATAGAGATTTCTTTCTGTATTCTCAATGGCTGCAATGGGACAGGAGTCTGAGAAGGCTGTGGTATGAAAGCCTAGGGCAGGTGTTTCAATGTAATCGGTGTGGCTCATCCAGCAGATGGTTTTAGCGGATATCTCCTGGAACAGCTTAGATGAATTATTCACTTCAACCTCAGTTCTGCCATATTCGCGTAACGGTGCCTTGGATACCTTACCACCGAGCATGTAAGTCATCAGCTGGCAGCCATAACAGATGCCCAAGACCGGTATTCCCAGTGTGAATATTTCCGGATCACAGGTCGGTGCCTCGGGATCATATACACTGGCCGGTCCTCCGGTAAAAATGATACCCTTCGGAGCCAGTTCTTTTATCTGATCAAGACTGGTATAATAGGGCAGTACCTCACAATAAACATTACATTCTCTGACACGTCTGGCAATCAGCTGGTTATATTGCCCGCCGAAGTCAAGTACGATTACAATCTCTTTTTCCAATTTGAAACCTCCTAATACCTTTCATAGGTTAATTAGCTTTCCTGAGCCGGGTTAAAATGTATGATTTATCATACAACATTTCATTTTAAATGACAAGTCCTCGATATGTGCATATTTGTCTATTTGTATTGCCTTCCGTCAATATTCATCCGACTCTCCTTGAGTAAGCTGCTGATTCCGATCTGTAAATCAATCGATAAATGAATCTTCATAAGCTATCTGTAATATCAATCAGTTACAATGATCAATAACATCAATCAGAAATAACAATCAATAAGATCGAACAGTGCAAAATAACATAAGGGTAGGTGACCGTACATAGGGCATATTTCCCATGCCAAATAATTTAAATTTTAACAAAGATTTTATTTACATTTCCACAATATCATGATATTATTTACCTATGTTGTTACAATATATGGTATTTTGCAACCAAAGAATGACAAGTTCCGGAGGTTTTTATGGGGGAAGGTATTACGAGGGAGGTATTTGACTGTATTCCTGAATTAGAATTTCATGTCGGCTACCGTTATTTCCTGGGGAATATGGATAACTACATACAAGCGCTGTTGTCAATTCTTAAGAGCATTAAAGCAAAGCTGCCTATTTTGGAGTCTATGTACCGCACCGGAGATTTCACCGGTCTTCGGACGGTTACTCAGACACTACAGCGGATGATGAGCAATATCGGGGCTATTGATATTGCAGAATTATCCTACCAGCTGGAACACACTTTGTTCAATGAACAGGAGAATGAGCTTAAGGAAGCTCTGGATCAATATATTCGATATTTATATCGATTTTCGGATCATCTGGAAGGACTTTTCCAGGAGCTGGATATGAAGAATATCGCTAGAATGAGCGAGGAACAGTCGTCCTTCTTCAAATATGATTTCACGAAAACAAAAGAAAGCATCAAGCTTTCGGCAGGATTACTCGAACGTAAAATCATCTAAATTTGCTTTTTATTACCCCAGACAAGCCCTATCGAACAACTGACAATTGATAGGGCTTGCTTTGTGCCCAGAAGAGGCAAAAACTCCCGTGTATCAATGCATGTGGGCTTTGCTTACCCACATGCAAGTACACGGGAGATACCAATCAGATATGGTTATTATAATGAGTACTACAGCTGTGCCTTCTGGCCCTTATCACCGCGCTTACGGTTACGGACCTTTTTCGCACTCAGGGCTTTATCAAGATAGACAAAGGTATCGGTATTGGGCTCTAGGGCTGTGGCGAAGCAGACACTGTCGTTTTTCTCCAGGGTGATCGCCTTCACACCGCGGCTGGTCTTCTTAAGCTCGGATACCTCTGATAAGGGGAAGCCGAGGGAGAGACCTTTTTCTGTCAGGATAATTACCTTCAGGTTTCCTGACAGAACCTCACGGGAGGATAGGAGGGATATACCGACTACCTCATCCCCTTCCTCCAGCTTAGTGGCATTAATGACTGAGCGGTTCGTTTCAAACTCAGCACCGGAGACCTGCTTGATGTAGCCCTTCTTCGTAGTAAAGAGGAGCTGAGCCTCAAAGAGCTGTTCAAAGGCAGTATAGAGGACGACCGTTTCTTTATCCAGCTTGCATAGGGTATGGATCAAGGCACCCTTGTCCTTCAGCTTACATCTTGGAATACTTTCCGCCTTCACCTGATACATATTCCCCTCAGCGGTAAAGCAGCAAAGCTTGTCCGTATTCTTCATCTGGATGATTTGGACAAATTCCTTCAGATTATCCTCAGAGGCCCTGGAATAACTGGTTAAATCCACGGATTTCGTATAGCCGAAGCGGTCGATCAGGACATAGATGTCCTCAATCTTGACCTCCTCCACATAATCAACACTGATGACATTCGTCAGCTTGGTTCTCCGTTCCTGATGGAAAAGCTTCTTATATTCTCTCAGACGTCCCTTGATGATCTTATATAATTCCCTGGTGTCTCCGAGAATTCTCCGGTAATCATCAATGGAAGCAATCAGATCCGTATTTTCCTCGTGGAGCTTCAGGATCTCAAGACCGATTAATTTACTGAGCTGCATAGAGAGGATGGCATCAGCCTGTCGCTCAGTAAAATTTAAGCTGGCAGCCTCCTTCTTCGACTGCTCAGATTTGAAGCGGATATCCTCGGTAATTCCGTCCGTCAGACAAGCCTTCGCCTGCTTGATGGAGGAGCTTCCTCTTAGGATTTCTATGATCAGATCGATCACATCCGTAGCCTTAATGAGACCACCCACGATCTCCAGTCGTTTCAGGGCTTTGTCCAGCAGGTAATTATATTCCTTGGTATACAGCTCTACCTGGAAATCAACAAATTCCTGAATCATGGATTTAAGATTGAAGACAATCGGCTGCTGGTTCTTAACTGCCAGGAGATTTACGGAATAGGTATCCTCCATTACGGTTTTTTTATATAAACCATTCAGCAGATTCTCCAAATCCCTGTCCTTTTTCACTTCAATGACAATTCGGATGCCTTCCTTGGAGGACTCATCGCGGATATCATATATCTCCTCGAACACCTTGTCCTTCATCAATGATGCAAGGTTTTCTACCAGCTTGGTTTTATTTCCGGCAACGGTATAAGGGATTTCTGTGATTACGATATTTTTTCTGCCATTATCGCCATTTTCAATTTCAATATTAGCTCGGAGCTTAATCTTGCCCTCTCCGGTTTCGTAGATCATCACCATGTCATCCTGATTGATAATCGTACCACCGGTCGGAAAATCCGGGGCAGGGATATACTCCATAAGTCTTCTGACTGTAATCAAGGGATTGTCCATATAAGCGATGACACCATCTATGATTTCATCCGGATTATGGGGCGGAATATTGGTTGCCATGCCTACTGCAATACCGGTAGTACCGTTAATCAGGAGATTCGGAATCATGGCAGGAAGAACAGTCGGTTCCTTTTCGCTGTCATCGAAGTTTGGAACGAAATCCACCAAACCCTTTTCCAGATGATCCAGTAAGGCCATGGAACCCGGTGATAACCGGGCTTCTGTATAACGCATTGCTGCAGCACCATCACCGTCGATGGAGCCAAAATTGCCGTGACCGTCAACCAGGGGTACCATCAGAGAGTAATCCTCGGTCATATGTACCAGTGCTTCATAGATGGAGCTGTCACCGTGGGGATGGTATTTACCCATGGTATCACCGACGATACGGGCACTCTTTCTATGGGGCTTTGCAGGATCCAGCCCCAGCTCCACCATGGAATAGAGTATTCTTCTTTGTACCGGCTTCAGCCCGTCCCTGACATCGGGCAATGCCCGGGCCAAGATGACACTCATCGCATAATCCCGGAAGCTGTTCTTCATTTCTTCGGAAAAATCCAGTTGGATCAGTTGCTCTGTATTGTTTTTCATATGAACCTCCCATGATGCCGCTTCGCGGCACCTTATAAAACCCGGAGAAACTGAGTGTATCAATGAGCGCGTGAACTTCTCAGTTCCTTGGAAACGAATGATCTGTCATTCGTTTTTGTGAGGCTGTAGTCCTCACCATATCTTAAGCTGCCATAGGGCAGTTCGTAATTTGAACATAAGCACTCCAGGTGCTGTATCTTGTGAAACAAAGGCCTAGATATCTAGCTTCGCGTATCTTGCTTCCTCCATAATGAAGGAGCGTCTGGGCGGTACATTACTGCTCATCAATAGGTTGGTTACCTCATCCGCCTCTACGGTGTCACTGATGGAGATTCGAGCCAGTATTCGGGTCTCCGGATTTAAGGTGGTTTCCCATAGCTGATGAGCATCCATCTCACCGAGACCTTTGTAACGCTGAAGACTTAGGATTTTATTCTCTGTATTCTTACGGAATTTTTCTAATTCAAAATCATTGAAGAGATATTCTGATTTCTTGACCTTCTTATTCTTTTGGATAGTCTCATAATCAACCTTATACAGAGGAGGCAAACCTTTGTATACCTTACCCTCAAGGACCAGCTCCGGCATGAAACGATAGAAGAAGGTCATCAGGAGGGTGCTGATATGGGCTCCGTCCACATCGGCATCAGTCAGAATGATGATCTTGTCGTAATGCAGCTTGCTGATATCAAATTCGTCCCCGATCCCGCAGCCAAAGGTGGCAATCATAGCTTTAATTTCATTATTTAATAGAATCTTTTCAAGAGAAGCCTTCTCTACATTGATGATCTTTCCGCGCAAGGGCAGTACAGCCTGGGTCCTGCGGTTTCTGGCAGTCTTAACAGTGCCGCCTGCAGAATCACCCTCTACAATATAAAGCTCACACTCCTCTGCTTTCTTCGAGGAACAGGAGGCCAGCTTACTTCTGGTATCCACATCGTTAAGCTGCTTCATAACAGCGGTTCTTGCCTTATCACTGGCACGTCTGGCATTAAAGGATTTCAGAGAGTTATCCAATATGCTCTTTAGGATCTCCACATGCTTATCGAACCAGCGCTGAGACTCGGCGGAGAAGACCTCATCCACGGCACTCTTCGCATCGGTGTTACCGAGCTTTGTCTTCGTCTGACCCTCGAACTGAGGATCCGGGTGCTTTATGGATACAATGGCAACGAGGCCGTTCCGGATATCCTTACCGTCAAAATTCTCATCCTTATCCTTTAGGACTCCCAGCTCCCTGGCATACTGATTCATGACACGGGTGAGACCGGATTTAAAGCCGGTAACCAGTGTTCCCCCGTCTACGACATTGATACGATTGCAATAAGCATTGATTTGCTCTGAATAGCTGTCCGTATATTGGAAGGCGATCTCGACCTCGATCTCTCCGCTTTTACCCTCCAGATAAACCGGTTCCTCATGGAGCGGAGTCATTTCCCTGGTCAGATAGGAAATGAAGCTCTTAATTCCCTCAGCCTCCTGATAGGACTTTGTGGTTCCGGTGATCTGATCGGTGAAATTAATCAGAAGATTCTTATTCAGAAATGCAATTTCCTTCAGCTTCTTCTGAATGGTTTCAGCCTTAAATTCTACTGTTTCAAAGATGGTATTATCCGGATAGAAGGTGACCCGGGTGCCGGTATCCGACTTATTGCATTTCCCGACTACGGGAAGATAGCCGTCTATCAGCGCTGTCACCGGATAACCACCATTTTCATATTCATCCCGGTAGATTTTACCGTCCCTTTTTACCTCAACAATCATTCGCTTTGACAGAGCATTTACGACTGATGCACCGACTCCGTGCAGTCCGCCGGCTACCTTATATACTGAATTACCAAATTTACCTCCTGCATGGAGAATGGTATAAACGACTCGTACGGTCGGAATATGCTTGGTTGGATGGATATCCACCGGTACACCGCGGCCATAGTCGGTGATTTCAACACCCCCGTCCTTAAGCAGTGTAACATCAATTCTTGGACAATAACCGGCCAGATGTTCATCGATCGCATTGTCGAGTATTTCCCAAATCAAATGATGTAATCCCCTGGGACCGGTGCTTCCGATGTACATACCGGGGCGCTTTCTTACGGCTTCCAGTCCTTCCAATACAACTATCTGACTTCCGCTATATTGTTCCATTGCTTTTGATCCCCTTTAATGATGAAGTATTTTCCGTGAACAGTATATCACATTTGTTTTTATTTTTCCAGTAATTAATGGTAGCAACTACTTTATAACGTAGTATGAAATTAGGACTCTACTATATTTAGTATTATAATAAGAAGACTTGGGTTGAATCACAGATGGTGGATTGAAGGTAGAATCTACATTTTCATGCAGCAGCTATGAATTTATATCGCGGAATCAAAAAATAATATTGAAATATTAACAGAATGTTGTATAATAGGAGCAATTCTTTCATACTATACCAAATCGACGTAAGAAATGCGAAGATACCGACGCGGGTACCGGGCATTTTATTTTTTATCCTGAGAAAGCTACTGTTATGAAGTACGGTATTGCTTGGCAGTCATTACGTGAGATAACAGAAAGGCTGATAATAGATGAGTCAGTATTTATATGAGACACATTTTCATACCAAGGAAACAAGTGCCTGTGCAAGACTATATGCAGCAGAGCATGTCAGAAAGTATAAGGAGGCAGGCTATACCGGTATCATTGTGACAGATCATTTTATGAACGGTAACAGCTGCATTCCGAAGAATTTACCCTGGGAGGAACAAATCGAGCTATTCTGTAAGGGCTATGAGCATGCCAAGGAAGAAGGGGATAGAATAGGACTGGATGTGTTCTTTGGTCTTGAGGTGAATTTCAATACAACGGAGTTCCTAATCTATGGAGTAGATAAGTCCTGGTTGCTAAAGCAGACCGATATGCTTTCCTGGTCCATCGAGGAGGAATACCACAGGGTACAGGAGGCCGGTGGCTTTATCATTCATGCACACCCCTTCCGGGTCCGCCCCTACATAAAGCAGATTCGCCTGTATCCGGAGTATATCGATGCGGTTGAGGTGTTCAACTCCGGTAATTGTCATAGCGAAATTGATGATCAAGCAAAAGCCTACGCCATGAAGCTGAATTTGCCGATGACCTCCGGGACGGATGCCCACGGTCATGAAAGCAGGCTCAGTGGTATGGCGTTACCTCATAAAATTGACAGCATTCAGGGCTTTATCGACAGCGTGAAAGCAGGGAAGTGCGAACTGATTACAATACCCTATAATATATAAATCAAAGGAGGCCTTATGAAGAAACCGTTTGTTACCTTGGAGCAGCTAAAAGAAATAACGAAACAGTATCCAACCCCCTTCCATATTTATGATGAAAAGGGAATCCGTGAAAATGCCAGAAGGCTGCACAAAGCCTTTGCCTGGAATAAGGGCTTTAAGGAATATTTTGCAGTGAAAGCAACACCGAATCCTTTTATTCTTAATATACTTAAGGAAGAGGGCTGTGGTGTAGATTGCTCCTCCTTGACGGAGCTGATGATGTCGGAGGCTCTTGGCTTCTTTGGTAATGATATTATGTTTTCCTCAAATGCAACTCCGGCTGAGGAATTTGTGAAGGCAAGAAGCCTCAATGCTATCATTAATTTGGATGATTATACCCACATTGATTTCCTGGAGAAAACAGTGGGGATTCCGGAGCTGATCTGCTGCAGATATAATCCCGGTGGTGTCTTTAAAACAGCCAACGGAATCATGGATCATCCCGGTGATGCCAAATATGGCTTAACGAAGGAGCAGATGATTGACGGCTTTCTGAGATTGAAGGAAAAGGGAGCGAAATATTTCGGTATCCACTCCTTCCTTGCCAGCAATACCATCTCCAATGAATATTATCCAACCCTGGCGGGAATTTTATTTGAATTGGCAGTAGAGCTTCGGGATAAAACCGGAGTGGAGATAAAGTTCATCAACCTATCCGGTGGGGTAGGAATACCCTACAAGCCGGATCAGGAGCCGAATGATATCATGGCAATCGGTGAGGGAGTCAGACTTGCGTATGAGAAAATTCTCCTTCCTGCAGGAATGGGGGAGGTTGCATTATATACCGAGCTGGGCCGTTATATGCTGGCACCCTACGGGCATCTGGTGGCAACTGCGCTCCATGAGAAGCATATTTATAAGGAATACATTGGTCTGGATGCCAGTGCTGTGAATCTGATGAGACCTGCCATGTACGGAGCCTATCATCATATTACAGTAATGGGTAAGGAGGAGGCTCCCTGTGACCAAACGTATGATATCACCGGTTCCCTCTGTGAGAATAATGATAAGTTTGCCATCGACCGGATGCTTCCGAAGATAGACCTTGGAGATCTGCTGGTCATCCATGATACCGGTGCCCATGGTTTTGCAATGGGCTATAACTATAATGGTAAGCTTAGGTCTGCAGAGATTCTGCTTAAGGAGGATGGTTCTGTCCAGTTGATCCGCCGCGCAGAGACACCGAAGGATTATTTTGCCACCTTTGATTTTAGTGATATTTTAAGTAAATGCAAAGGACTTGATTAGCATTTATTCATAAATGAATAGAATATTTTATCAGCTTTCAAGATAAGATATAAGGTAACTTTCGAGCAGTAAATTCACAATGTACATGGTTTCAATGAAGATATATCATAGGTAGGAATGCCTCCAGCATCTTTTATTGCTGGAGCTTTCTGCCCGAGCATGGGGATGACAGTCTGCCATATCGATGGGATGATTGTTGTCCATGATGGTTGTCTGCCTTATCCATGGGATGATTGTAATGTTGACAAGACACTACTGATACGATATAATACGTTGAATGTATTGTATGATAAAAAAGCAATATGGAGGAAGGTGTTTTATATGGTAGAAAAGAAAAACATATTGACTTATGCGGGCTTAAGACAACTGGAAGAGGAGCTTCATGACCTTAAGGTTTATAAGAGAAAAGAGGTTGCCCAGAAGATTAAGGAAGCCAGAGAGCAGGGGGATCTTTCTGAGAATGCTGAATACGATGCTGCGAAGGATGAGCAGCGGGATGTTGAAGCCAGAATTGAAGAGATCGACAAAATCTTAAAGAATGCCGAAGTGGTTGTCGAGGATGAAGTAGATGTTAATGTAATTAATATAGGCTGTAAGGTCAAAATTTTTGACATGGAATTCAAGGAAGAACTGGAATACAAAATTGTGGGTTCAACCGAGGCAAACAGCTTAAAGGGTAAGATTTCCAATGAATCCCCCTTAGGTATGGCATTACTCGGCAGACATGTTGGGGATGTTGTAGACGTAACAACTCATACCGGAATCATTCAATATGAGATACTAGAGATACAGAAATCAAACTAATTTTACCGGGAGGATTCAAAAGGTAAAATCGTATCAGTATGCGATAAGAGGTGAAGGACTATGGCTGACGAAAGAGTACCAGTACAAGCTGAACAGGAAGATATCAGCGAACTGCTGAAGGTAAGGCGGGCTAAGCTCGCAGAGCTCCAAGCAAATGGGAAGGATCCCTTTCAGATCATGAAATATGATGTGACCCATCATTCCAATGAGATTATCAATCAGTTCGAGAGTATGGAGGGCAAGAAGGTATCCATAGCGGGACGTATGATGTCAAAGAGAGTTATGGGTAAGGCATCCTTTTGTAATATCAGGGATCTGGGTGGAGATATCCAGGCATATGTGAAGAGAGACGAAATTGGTGAGGAGCCCTATACAGAATTTAAGAAGTATGATCTTGGTGATATTGTAGGACTAGAGGGTGAAGTATTTAAGACTCATTCCGGTGAGATATCCATTAAGGTAGAAAAGATAGTCCTGTTGACTAAGAGCCTCCAGATTTTACCTGAGAAATTCCATGGATTGAAGGATACGGATACGAGATACAGACAAAGGTATGTGGATCTCATCGTTAATCCTGAGGTTCGGGATACCTTCATTAAGCGTTCCCTAATCATCAGAGAAATCCGTAATTATTTGGATAGCAAGCATTTCCTAGAGGTAGAGACACCCGTACTTGTACCGAATGCGGGCGGTGCTGCGGCAAGACCGTTCAATACCCACCATAATGCACTGGATGAAGACATTCACTTAAGGATATCCTTAGAGCTATATCTTAAGAGATTGATTGTCGGAGGTCTGGAGCGTGTTTATGAAATCGGCAGGGTATTCCGAAATGAGGGCCTATCCGTAAGACATAATCCTGAGTTTACACTATTAGAGCTTTATCAGGCCTATACGGATTATTACGGTATGATGGACCTGGTGGAGGACTTGTTCCGTACGGTTGCAGATAAGGTGCTAGGTACCACTACGATTACCTATAATGGGGTGGAAATCGACCTCTCCAAGCCCTTTGAAAGGCTTACGATGGTGGATTCCATTAAGAAATATGGCAATGTAGATTTAAGCCAAATCAAGGACGAGGCCTCAGCAAAGGCCCTGGCGAAGGAACATCACATAGCCTTTGAAGCAAGACATAAGAAGGGCGATATCATAAATCTGTTCTTTGAGAAATATGTAGAGGATAACCTGATACAGCCCACCTTTATCACGGACC
The DNA here is from genome assembly GCA_023435645.1 of Bacillota bacterium. Taxonomy (GTDB): domain Bacteria; phylum Bacillota; class Clostridia; order Lachnospirales; family Lachnospiraceae; genus Mobilitalea. The sequence goes on along the minus strand of JAEYRK010000026.1, from coordinate 13,698 downwards.
ATCCCGTAGAAATCTCACCGCTGGCAAGCAGGAAGCCGGACGATCCGGATTATACGGAGCGTTTTGAGCTGTTTATTTACGGCAGGGAGATGGCCAATGCCTTCTCAGAGCTTAACGATCCGCTGGATCAAAGAGGACGTTTTGAAGCCCAAGAGGCTCTCCGGGCAGCAGGTGACGAGGAAGCAAATCAGCTGGATGAGGATTTCCTCACAGCACTGGAATATGGTATGCCTCCGACAGGTGGCATCGGTATTGGCATCGACCGTCTGATCATGCTCTTAACCGATTCCCAGGCAATCAGGGATGTATTATTATTCCCGACGATGAAGAGCTTAGAGAAGTAAACCTCGCGGATTACGCAGTAATACGCTGTTTATTGCGAGTTTAAGAAAATAATGGTCAGGATTTACGACCAACTTACGACCAAATAATAAAGTATATTTGAAAGGATCTCTTGGAAACAGGGGATTCTTTTTTGTTGAAAAAACAGATAAAAACAAGAAGAACCAATGGTAGGAGACTTAAAAATCTGATTACCACACCAAACGCACAGAGGATGTTAGATGCTCTTGCGATTGATAATCCACTTGATTATGCAAGGTTATATCTTAATTAAGAAATGCAGAACTGGGTAAATGCACTGATGACATCCAAAAGAACGTCTTGTTTATATTTTTTTACAATCAACTTAATGCTATAATGATTATAAAATTATTTTAAATGTGTAACCTATCCCCTTTATATGTCGCTTATAAGGGTGAAAGGACTTTCAATATGATAGAAGGGGGTGACTGCTTTGGAGGATTTTAAAATTGTTGACCTATTTTTTAATAGAGATGAATCTGCACTTCAATATACATCTGAAAAATATGGGAAGCGCTTACGATCCATATCATATGGCATTGTTCAAGATGTACAAACTGCAGAGGAATGCGAAAATGATACCTACATGAAAGCCTGGGAATCTATACCACCACACAGTCCAAAAGAATACTTATATGCATTCTTAGCTCGAATCACACGTCATATTTCTTTGGATTGTTGTCGTACACGCAGTCGCTTAAAGCGTTCCGCATACATTAGTGAGTTGAGTGCTGAAATGGAACAATGTATTCCTGCTCCTAATGATGTCGAATGTAAAATTGACGATATGTTCTTTGCTGATATAATCAACCAGTTTCTTGCATCTTTGAGCATAGAAAAACGCAACATCTTTATAAGGCGCTATTGGTACTTAGATTCCATTACAGACATCTCTAAACGATTTGGTTATTCAGAAAGCAAGGTTAAGACCACACTCTTCCGTAGTCGGAATGACCTTCGAAATTTACTTGAAAAGGAGGGTTACACATTATGAGAGGCGACGAATTTTTAGATAAAATGGAACTAATAAATCATGATTTGATTGAGGCAGCTGATGCACCCCCAATGAAAAGAAATCACTGGATCAAATGGGGAGCTATTGCTGCATGTCTGTGCCTGATATTAGGTGGTACAACTGTATTTATGAACAATCAACAAAATTCCAAAGCACCCGTCTTAACTTGGGATTCTGCATTTCAACCATCAGACTACTTTAGATATAATGATAAGAACTCTGGTATCAACACATCAAGCAGCATTGATAGCAGTGCTATTGAATTTTCTGCTGAAAGGTATTTTTCTGATTATCGAAAGAATATGGAAAATAGCCAAATAATCCCTGCTCTTCCCGACCATCCATTGTTCAACTGTATTGCAAAATATAATAATGATAATAGTATTTACAGCGTTACCTTCTCTTGGCATCAGCAAGGTGATACTTACAGTAACTTAAGTATTGTCGCTGGTACACAGGAAGTAAAGCAGATTCAAGATTGCATAGCTGTTGAAATTGATGAAGATGGAAACATTGTTCCTCCTGCAGTAACTGTTACTGAAAGGGACGGTATTAAAATAGTTGCAGAGGGAAGTAAAAACAGCTACAAGACTATTACCTTCCAAAATTCAACAGGATGGTATCAGATTTCCGGATCAGGCTATGACAGTTATGAATCCATGACGAAACTACTGGATTGGTTATGGGAACATCCTATTAATTTTGAAAATTTTGCAATAGAAAAAGGCTCAGAAATAACTTCATCTACCATCAATGAACATCCAGAAGTCTTTTCAAACGTACTTCCTCATTTTGAAGATTATGGGTACCTTCTTGGAGAAAACCATCTACTATTCAAAGATGGAAAGCCTCTTGATTACGAAGGTCACTATTATAATGGAATAACTCAAGATCTCATTGATAGCGGTGAATACCTATTCCAAGATGGATGGACTGAAATTCATTGGTGCATCACCACCGAACCAGATTACTATGACTTACAGGCATCCTTAGGAGAACTTTCGAGTCTTTCCGAGCAACAGGTAAAAGATTTACTGAACACAGATGGTAAGATTTCCTTTATGCTTAATGGATATATGATTAAGATATACAGCAGAGATTCTGATATCGTATGGAATATGTTGGTAAGTCTAATGTCATAATAACAGAATCTCCTAGGTCGTCTGCTAAAAATCAAGCAGGCGACCTAATTACCATTTCTGATCGATGCCCTCAAATAGTACTTATATTCCAATAATGTGCTGTTTTATTTTTTCCTTTAAAGTTCATATGATTATCGTGCCCCTCTGCTAGTTGCGGGACGGTGATAGGTTTCCTTTTCATGTTCTCGCTTTCTGACTTCGGCTTGCTTTTCCGCCAGCTTTCTTTGAATTGAATTTTCTCCATTCTTGGCTTCCCATATTCCTTCTCAGCAGTATTGCAACAGTCATTCCCAAATCAACAAGTAGTTGTTAATCCTGAGTGTTATTGCCTCTCTGCTGTCTATTGGTTGGCAACTTGTTAATAAATACCACTCTCTTGGAGAGAATTAGATATGGATAAATCTACTAGGAAGGTGGTTTTTTAGTATCTCAGCTTATTTGGTTAAATCATTGATCGTCTATTCCATATCTATGTAGGTGCACAGATTAAAGAAGGCTTTAAATCTATGACTTAATTCATCAGTATCCATGCAGAATAAAAGTATATTTAAAAGAATCTCTTGGAACAGAGATTCTTTTTTGCGCTGTGTCATGTGAATGAGCTTAATTTCAATTGTGCTCATTTACTTGACACATGTAGCGATATCATAAGGAAAGTATCCCTGTACTACTCCCAAATGAGTCGGATTTATGTTAAAATAAATTAAAACATATCAAGGGAGCCGTATTTAGCGATGGAATTTGCATGAAACGTATCGCAGCAATTCACATGGGAGGACAGCTTTTAATTTTGAGATCCGATCCATTAAGATCGTTATAAAGACATTGGACCCCTTCTTCTCCAAAGGATAGAGGCGACAGACAGCTAGATAGAGAAAGTGAGGAAAGACCGTGCAGATAAAAACAAAAAGCGATATCGAGATATATGAAGTTATTAATAGTCTATCACCGTATATCAGACGTGCGTGGGATCATACAATGCCACTTAACTGGTCCCTAAAAGATCGTATTATTTTTGATTATGAACTATTGTATATTATGGAAGGAGAAGCAATTGTAACAATAGATAAGATAGAATATACCGCCCGTCCCGGGGATTTGTTCTTAATCCGACCCCTTGTTGTTCATTCGATCCAAAGTATTGGTAATACGGCGCTCCGTCAGCCCCATATTCATTTTGACTTTTTCTATCAGGAAGATAGTGAGGAGGTTTATATACCTATATGGTCGATGTCAGATGCAGGTGATGATTCTAGCCTTGCTCGTGAAGATATCACTGAAATATTGAACATACCAGATAAAATAACCTTACAAGACACTTTTAAAATTGAGCAAATTCTCTTTTCGATAATTGGGGAAGATGAATCAGCCACCATTTATAGTATAATGAGACAGAAGGCACATATGTTAGGCTTTCTGGCTTACATCATGGAAGAATGCAGCTTATATCATACGGACGACCCGGAGCTACCGAAGGATGCATCGGATGCCATGGAGGTGGCCAAACAATATATAAGTAAGAATGTTAATAAAAATCTGCACATGGATGAACTGGTTAAAAAAGTTGGATTTAGTAGAAATCACTTATGCAAATTGTTTCGACTTTGTTATGGCTTAACACCGATGCAGTTTCACTTAAGTTTGCGAATGGATAAGGCAAAATATATGCTTTCTGTTAATAACTGTTCGGTAACAGAGGTGGCTGCTGAGCTTGGATTTGATAGCATCCATGCCTTTAGCCGCGTATTTAAGCGGGAAACTGGTGTGGCTCCACTCTATTTTAAGGAAATTTCAATTTTAAATGAGGAGGTATAGACATGGAGATATCAAGACCATCGGATTTATTACAGCACTTACTGGAATTATCTCTGACTCAATCAGCTACGGAAATCGTAGTAGAAGTAGAAAATGGAGGAGTTACGGTGCTTCGTGTCAGGGATAATGGAAAGGGAATCATTAACATACCCACAGCCACACAGAAGGGGATCCTTCAACTAATACATCCTCACTGTGAACTAAAAGTAATCTCCAAACATAGAGGCTCCAATAAAGGACATTATTATCATAGTATGTTTGGCCATTTGCATGATTATAGGGAATTGAACTGCGAGGTAGGCACAGATATCAGTATCATTGACATGTTCTTTAATCTACCGGATAAATATAGGAAATTGAAGAAGGATAGTGATGAGAGACAGCAAATCATAAATACCGCCTGTAGATTCTATATTTCCCATGGAATTGCAATAAAACTAAAAAGTAGCGACAAGGTAATCTTTAATATGCCCTCTGCACAGACCTTGGAGCAACGAATTAGCTTCTTACCAGCATCCTTTTGTGAAAAAAGATTGGCAGTTATACGACATGCGGCTGGGACAATCTATATATTAAAGTCAAAAGGAGTAGCCTTAAGTAATATTTATGAGGGGGAGTATGACTTACCCGAAGGGTGGGTCGACCAGTTAAAGGAACAATTGGCACATGATAAAACGCTGTTTGCTATAGTATCTCTTAAGCAAAATGTGAGTGAAGAGGATATGACGCAGATGCTGTTCGAAATAAGGCAGCATCTCACACAATGGAGACTAAATAAAGAGAGAGAAAAGAAAGAATTAGCAAACTCTGTGCATAAACCGATAGAACGTGAAACTTTATTAAGGGCTAAGATAATAAAGGGGGTAGGTAAAAGCGAATCACCCACAGTGGTAATGGATAAAAATGAGTTAACGGTCACATTACCCAACGGTTTTACCATTATTATACCAATCAGACAGCTGGGTTACTAATCAATATATCAAAAATTCTTAATAGTTTTATTCGAGTGTGCAAAATGATAAATAAAAAGTGCCGAAGGATAAATACATTTTTGGGTAAAATTTGTGATAATTGCCGTATCAGCTGATATAGATATTATTTTAGGATAGCAATAGGAGGAAAAAGATGAAAAAACACGGCATTATCAATATAATAATTATTCTATCTCTGGTTATAACATTGCTAGCAGGGTGTGCGTCAAAAAAGACAGACAATGAGGTTTCTACCAATAAGAACAACAGTAGCAATACAAATAGTGAAAAGGAAGCAAAAAAGGAAACGAAAGAGGAAGTTACGCTAAATTTACTTGTAGCTTGGCAGGGACTTTCCTTCTTAAAACCCTCAGATGAAGTGAATAATGCTGTTGCAAATGTAATTCGCGAAAAAACAGGCGTAACAATTAAAGCAGAGTGGATTAATACTTCTGAGGTTGAGAAATTAAATGCAATCTTCTCCGTAGGCAGTGATATGCCGGATATGATTATGGCACCTTTCTGGGGCGGGGAAGAAGCGAACACGGTTACTATTAAGAAGGCAGCTAAGGATGGATTATTATTGTCCTATGATGATTTACTAGCACAATATCCTTCACCGAATATAGAAGCATCTTACCAGTCAGGATTGTCACAGAGTTTTTTAACCTCAGATATTATGGATAAAAACGTTGGAGATGGTAAGAAATATGTATTACCAATGCATACACCAGCTACGGTTAATGATACCACCAACTGGGGATACACCGTTTATGCTCGTGCAGATATCTTGAAGGAACTGAACGTAAGCCCAAGTGATATTACAAGCTCTGAGGACTTATATGAACTCGCGAAAAAGATTAAGGAAGGCAACTTTACTGATATCTTAGGGAATCCAATTATCCCGGCTAGCTGCTGGCAGAATGGATGGTCTTATGAATGCTATCTTAACTCCTTCCGTGCGCGCAGTTTCTCCGCATTTAGAATGGGCGATGATAAGCAGTTATACTGGGGTGTCTATAGTGACGATGTAGACAAAGAAGTTTTATTTATGCGTAAGATGATTACGGAAGGCTTATTTGACGTTGAAGCATTCCGTCAGGATGATAATACTGCTAAGCAGAAGCATATCGTCGGTGGAGTTGGTCTTACCACTGCACATTATCCTCATATCAAAGCTAACCTTGGCGATTCCCTTTATGCTGAGCATCCTGAAATGGAATATATACCACTAGGTCCTATCCTTGATGCGAACGGAAGAGCAAGAATGCCGGAGACAAGGCGTCTTGACGGACAAACTGGTTCTGCCGTTATGTTAATCACCAAGGATTGCAAAAATACAGAAGCAGCAATGATGTATCTTGATTACATAAATAGTGAAGAGGGAAGAAATCTTGCTTACTTAGGGATTGAAGGAGTGCATTACACTGTAGTGAATGGACAGCCTAAGATGACTCAGGAATATTTCGATAAGAGGGATGCTGATCCAAGCTATGAAATCAATGAAGGAATTGGCGGAATTACTACCTTCGGTGTATCAAGATTACCAAATACCATGTTTGAGGAAGCAAAAAGACGAGATACTGATATTGTAGATCAGACCTATGAAATTGTAAAAAACATGTATCCTTTGGAAGCAGAGGCAGGTTATCCAATCACTATTTTTAATCATGAATATCCTAAGATTGAGGAATTAAATAACTTCTTCAATACCAATGATTATCGTACCATCATAGAGCAGGCATACTTTGCAAAAACTGACGATGAAGCGCTTGATATATTAAACACTTACCGTAAGAATTTAAAGAAAGCCGGTATCGATGAGTATGTAACGTTTATGAATGAGAAGTACCTAACTGGTACAGATATTTTATATTAAAATTTAAGGCTGTTGTTTAATAATTGCTTTTGGTTATTTGACAACAGCCTTTCATAGAGGAGTTGATAGTATTGAAAAAAGCAAATATGAAAAAATTACTTACAACAATTTGGAATAAAAAGATACTATATCTATTTATTCTTCCAGCGGTGGTTTGGTATTTTATCTTTTGTTATGTACCTATGTCTGGATTGCTACTTTCAATCAAAGAATATTCTTTCAGCAAAGGTATTTTTGGCAGCGAATTTGCGGATCCAATTGATAAATTTTTTAAGCTGTTCTTTAATAATACCAACTTTTGGAAACTAATCCGTAATACGGTACTGATCAGTGTATTAAAACTGATCACAAGCTTTCCGGCACCTATCATACTTGCCTTACTTCTAAATGAGGTTCGAGTGAAATGGTTTAAGAGGACGGTACAAACAATTTCGTATTTGCCATTCTTTATATCTTGGATCATTGTAGTTACTATGTTATCTCAACTTCTCTCCCCCTATGGTGGACCAATCAATGACCTTAAAGTTAGTTTGTTTGGAGGAGATACCATCTTCTTTATGGGAGAGCGTAGCTGGTTTCTTCCGATTGTGCTAATTTCAAACGTATGGAAGGGTGTTGGTTGGGGTTCCATTGTATATCTTGCGGCTATGAGTAATATCAATCCTGAGCTGTACGAGGCAGCAAGAATTGATGGTGCGGGTAAGTTACAGATGATATTTAAAATTACATTACCAAGTATCAGCTCAACTATAGGAATACTATTTATATTAGCAGTGGGTGGACTTATCTCTGCAGGATATGATCCGATCTATCTGCTGCAACAACCGGGTAATCTCGAATTGTCACAGATACTTGATACATATATCGTTGAGGTTGGTCTTCGTCAGGGAAATTATAGTATCGCTACAGTAGCAAGTATGTTCCAAGGTGTGATTGCACTAATACTCGTTGTGACCACGAATACAATATTACGAAAAACAACTGAGATATCGTTGTGGTAAGGAGTAAAGAATGAAAATAAAGCTATCAAAGGGCGAGCGTGCCTTTGAAATATGTAACTATATCTTTCTGGTTTTATTATGCATTGTTACCCTTTATCCCTTCCTATATATTACAGCCTTATCATTCAATGACGGACTTGATACACTGAGAGGTGGAGTGTGGCTATTTCCTAGAAAATTTACACTGGATAATTATGCGAAGATTCTAGAGGAAGCTAATATTTTAAATTCCTTTGTAGTATCTGTTGCTCGAACGGCGATTGGTGTATTCATATCGCTATTATTAATCTCAATGCTTGCCTATGCACTACTAGATAAAGCGTTGCCGGGTCGTAAGTTTTTTATCAAATACTTTTTCATCACCACATTGTTTTCAGGCGGACTCATTCCCTCCTTTATTCTATTTCGAGATTTAAAGTTAACGAATACATTTTGGGTATATATTCTTCCGGCAATTTATAGTTTTTATAACATGGTAATCATACGCTCCTCCTTTGAAGGAATTCCTGCGTCCATTGCAGAATCAGCGAAGATGGATGGAGCCAGTGATTTGACTATATTTGCTAGATTCTACTTGCCACTGTCGAAGCCGGTACTGGCTACCATTGCGCTTTTTACCGGTGTTTTTCATTGGAATGATTGGTTTGCCGGATCCTTTTATATTAGTAAGGCATCTCTTAAGCCGGCAGCTACATTACTACGCGACATTTTGTCTCAAATGACATTTGAGTCAAGCGGTATGCAAAATATTAATCAGATGATGAATACAGCACTGGGTACACAGGCAGCTACTTCTACGACTCCACAGTCGGTACAGATGGCCTTTGTATTGGTAATTACAGTTCCAATAATTTTAATATACCCATTCTTACAGAAGTATTTTGTAAAGGGTGTGATGATAGGATCGGTGAAGGAATGAAATATTATGTGACGCTATCTCTCCTGGCTTTATTAATTATGTCGGGTTGCTCACATAAGGGTAATAATACGGGAGATAACAATCGGATGACTATTGGTAATAAAAACATAGAGCTAGGATTTGATCAAGCAAGTGGAAACTTAATAAGATTCTACAGTAAAAAGAGTAGAACTGATTTTCTTGTAGGCGAAGCCGGTGGAGGCTATGCGCTGATGCTAGACCTGTCCCAGGGAGATATCTGGAACACAGATCCTGACCAAGTCACTATCTTTTCTAGTGAGGACATTGCTGCAAAAAATGTGATTTTAAAGGATAAGAGAACCCTAGAGATAACAAAATCCTTCCCTATAGGTGAGGGCAGAGAGGATATTATTGTCGTTCAAACGGTAACCGTGGGAAAGGATGGAAGTGAGGCTGAAATAACATATAAAATCGAAAACTTCGATTCTAGTTGTACCGTTTTAGCAATCGAAGCTAGACCGCTAGTAGGGCTACAGGGGGAGTATGATCTTCTATGGCCTTATAAGGAAGGTGAGATTCGAGAAGATATCGTAGCAAAGTACACGGCTGGATACTATCCTGAGCTGACCGCTAGCTACCCCGTTCCATTTTCCATGCAATATGTAGCGTTGTTTAATGATACAGAAAGCTTGTATTTTGGAGTACATGATCCGGCTGCGGATTATAAAAGCTATAAAATGGGACAGCAAAAGGGTGCTAACGGGTACAGTGCTATGCTATCTACAACTCTTTGGCCATTTATCACCGGAGGAAGTTATCAGTCACCAGCCATTGTAATTGCTACCTATGAAGGGAACTGGCATCTGGCTGCGGACCGCTATAGTAAATTTATCGAAGAAGCAGGATGGACACGAGAAAAGAATGATATGGTAAAAGGTCTTACCGGCTGGTATCCACGGACTATCAATCATTATCCTGATAATCGTAATTCTTCCTATGTATTAGAACAAGGTGTGGCAGCACCCAATGGACTGTCTCAACTTGCAAAAGAGACAGACGGCTTGGGCGTGGATATGCTTCATGTTTTAGGTTGGCATCTAAATGGATTTGATTCGCGATATCCGGATTATGAGTTTGATCCGGAGATGGGTGGAGAGGACGGCTTTAGACGTTCTGTAGAAGCCATACATAATCAAGGTGACCGCATTATGATGTATATGAATAATCATATCGCTGAAACGGGGAGCAAATGGTATAGCGCAGATGAGGATGGTAACGGTGTAGGAAATGGGGAGCAGAGCGGTCTTCGTAATGCGAAAGGTGAGCTGTACTTTGAAAATTACGGAACAGGTCTATCTTATGTGGCTATGTGCCCGGCGGCACCTTCCTGGCGAGAGGCACTTTCCTCTACGGTAGAGCGACTAAGAGGTCATGGTACGGATGCAATCTGGTTTGACCAGATGATGGAAATGCCGGCGGAATTATGCTTCGATAAGACCCATGGACATCGAACCCCGGCGACAGCCTTTTCAGAAGGCTATCAACTGATGATGGATGAAATTGAAACAATTATGTCTAAGGATGGCGACTATCTACTGGCAGTGGAAGGTGTATGTGATGCATACCTACAGTACATTGATGTAGCCGGTATGATGTGGGCTAGAAGATTAGGATTTTCTGAAACAAGCAAACCGGAAATTACAAGGTACACCTTACCAATTACAATATTAGGATTGCCAAATCATGGTATGGATGCTGGTGCGCCAGGGGCATTTGGACGAGCATTTGTCATGGGTGAACCATTTCTAGTTACTCCAGAAAAAAATCCTGAGCTAGGAATTCTGACCGAGCAATATCAAAGCTACCCACAAATATATGGTGGTGGAATATTTAAAGATAAATTAGGGTTGCAACTGGATAACAGTGAAATATATGCAGGTGTAATATTATCAGAGAGCGGACAGGGTGCTGCGATACATATGTATAATCCAACTGATCATGAGATTACTGTAAAAGGTAGTATCGATGGTAAGAAGTTTGGATTGGATATCAAGCAACTGGTGCCTTGGAGATATACTGAGGTAAAGATTGACGGTGCAAGCTTTGAGCTAACATTGAAGCCGTATGGAATAGTTGCCATTGTAGCGGAGATTGACTAATGCTAGCTTAGCTAAATCACTATATGTTGCATCACCCAGGGTTAGGGGCAAGATTTACGAATAAATAAAAATAACCTACTTAATTGATAAAATGTATAATTAATAAGGAGTGATTATGATTAGTTATAATGGATTAAATATGAATATAGGTAATCTTTATATGCTTTCGGATGCAGTGACACGTTCTATTTCGCCAGAAAACTATTCGGGTGAAAAAGGGAAGGGTGGCATGTGTGAGCTTGAGCAGGGATTTGCACAGAAAGCTGCTAGGGACTTGGGAAAGGGTTGGAAGGTAAATCCATTTATCATAATCCCAGCAGGAGAAACCTTTACGATTGCCGATGTGGAGGGACCAGGCTGCATCCAGCATATTTGGCTAACACCAACAGGCAAATGGAGAAATACGATACTGCGTGCATACTGGGATGATTATAATACACCTTCGGTTGAATGCCCAATAGGAGATTTCTTTGCGAGTGGCTGGGGTGAATTTGGTCAGATTTCATCGTTGGCGGTCTGTGTTAACCCAGGTAGCGCTTTTAATTGCTATTGGCCTATGCCATTTCGTAAGCGCTGTCGTATGACATTGGAAAATCGCAGTGAAGAGCCTGTCACCATGTATTATCAAATTGATTACACCTTAACGGAGGTACCGGAGAACGCAGCTTATTTTCATGCTCAATTTCGTCGTGTGAATCCACTACCGTACAAAGAAAACTATGTCATCGTTGACAACATTAAGGGACGGGGCCACTACATTGGAACTGCAATGTCATGGGGCGTAAATAATAATGGCTGGTGGGGCGAAGGTGAAATAAAGTTCTTTATGGATGGGGATAAAGAGTATCCAACGATATGCGGAACAGGAACAGAGGACTATTTCTGTGGGTCATATAATTTTGAAGATATGTCAATTCATAAGTATCAGCCTTTTACTACGCCCTATGCAGGACTTAACCTTGTGACCAAACAAGATAATCTTTATAAAAGTCAGTTACGTTTTAGTATGTACAGATGGCACATTCTAGATCCTATTCGTTTTTCTAGTGATTTAAAAGTGACAATTCAAGCACTTGGCTGGCGTGAGGGTGGACGATATCTGCCATTACAAGATGATATATCCTCTGTTGCCTTCTGGTATCAAGAGGGACAGGCCCATGCATTTCCAACACTACCGGATAAGGATTATCTGGAGATTATATAGGTTTTACTGTGAGCATTAACGGACGCGAAATAGACAACGAGTGGTGGAGTTGGATATGATGCAACGTAATAAAAACATGGGAGAAATGGTTCATCGTGGAATAGTAGATTACAGAAAAGAAGCCGCTGGCGGTGAAAAACGCCATTATGGAGGTAAAATATGCAGAGAAACAGATTAATTGGTGATTATCCGGTAATCGGAATTCGCCCGATTATCGATGCAAGACAGGGAATTTTAAAGGTAAGAGAATCTTTAGAAGAACAAACAATGGGAATGGCTTTGGCTGCAAAAAAACTGTTTGAAGAAAATTTAAAGTATTCAAATGGCGAGCCTGTAAAAGTAGTTATTTCAAATACAACCATTGGAAGAGTAGCGGAAAGTGCAGAGTGTGCGAGACAGTTTAAGAAAGAAGGTGTAGATATTACCTTATCAGTAACACCATGCTGGTGTTATGGTTCTGAAACCATGGATATGGATTCCATGACAATGAAAGGTGTATGGGGATTAAATGCAACAGAGAGACCGGGCGCTGTTTATTTGGCCTCTGTGTTAGCGGCGCATGCGAGAAAAGGTCTTCCTGCTTTTGGTATCTATGGAAAGCATGTACAAGAGGCGGATGATACAGAAATACCGGAGGATGTGAAGGAGAAATTACTTCGATTTGGAAGGGCAGCAGTCGCTGCAGCGACAATGCGCGGGAAGTCCTATCTGCAAATAGGCTCAACCTGTATGGGAATCTCAGGCTCTAGCATTGATCCGGATTTCTTTGAGGAATACTTGGGAATGCGAGTAGAATCGGTGGATGAAGTAGAGGTTATTCGCCGAATTGAGAAAGAAATCTATGACAAAGACGAATATGAGAGAGCAATTAGATGGGTGAAGGAAAACTGCCCAGAGGGTCTTGATAAAAACCCTGACTATGCTCAGCATAGCAGAGAGCAGAAGGATGCAAACTGGGAGTTCACAGTAAAATGTGCGTTGATTATTAAGGATCTGATGAATGGAAACGCAAACCTGCCACAGGGCTGCGAAGAAGAGAGATTAGGCCATAATGCAATCGCAGCTGGTTTCCAGGGCCAAAGACAATGGACTGATCATTATCCGAACACAGACTTCCCTGAAGCAATTTTAAATACTTCCTTTGACTGGAATTGAGCAAGAGAACCTTATGTTCTTGCTACAGAAAATGATACCTTAAATGGCGTAAGTATGCTGTTCTTAAAGCTATTGACAAACCGTGCTCAAATGTTTGCAGATGTAAGAACCTGT
>JAEYRK010000101.1 GCA_023435645.1 Bacillota bacterium | reverse complement strand
ATTACACTCATGATGGGCACAATGAAAAACACCGAAACGGTAGGCACTTGCCGTTTCGATGCTTATACTATCCATATTTTATGACTCCTGCTATTCTATTGAGTAGCTACCTCTTTCATCGGTTTGTCTATGGTGCGCTTAAAATAGCCAGTCCTTCGTGCGCTTTCTTTTCTTCCTTTTCATACTATCATATTGACCAACAACCCTGCTAAAAAGGCAAAAAGCATAACAAATAAAAGATACATCACGAAATGCTTTATACCCAACACAATTTTCAGCGCGCCTAGATTAGTGATTTTGGTACCTGGGCCGGTAATCATAAATGCGCATGCCCCACCCATGCTCAAACCATCGACAAGCCACCACTTAAGTAAGGGAATCGTTCCTCCACCGCAGGTATACAGGGGGACACCGATTGTGGCCGCCATCAGAAGTCCAAAGGCCTCATTTTTTCCAAACAGAGCGACCATCCATTCAGATGGAACATAGCGCTGAAAGAGAGTGGAAAGTACGACACCTATCAAAAAATACAGTCCGGTGGCTTTTATATTTCTCCAGATATTTTTCAGCAGCCGGATCACCGGATTTGGATGGATGTCCCTGTTATGAGCTTCCTTGAATCCCGAGAAATTAAAGAAGCTTTTCTCCCTTTTCGCATAGAGAAAATGTACGCACAAACCGGCAGCTATGCCGCATATAAAGCATGAGACAATGCGAACCATAAGGGCTGTGGGGCCAAGGGCTATGCTGTATATGATAAGTTGAGGATTCAGCAATATAGAGCTCATCATAAATGCAGCCAACCAATCGTCTTTTATCCCCTTCTCAGAAAACGATGCGGCTATGGGGATCGTACCATACATACAAAGGGGAGAAACTATTCCGAGGATACTGGCTGGAATTACTCCAAACACCCCCAGCTTTTTCTCTTGTAATGAAATAACCATCTGATTGATCTTTTGCTTGCCGAATACCGATATCACTGAGCCAATTATGATACCCAGCATATAATACCGAAAAATCTGTTCAAATTGTATCGTGAAATACTGTGACAAGTAAACCCATTCGCGGTGCAAAATATCAATCATCAATATTCACCATAGTATATTCCCTAACCCCAAGACCGATTTTAGCAGCGTGTTCCAGTGTAAGTAGACCGTTTTTCGCATCGATGCGACGCATCAGGGATTCGCCATCAGGGTCGTTGGCCACAAAATCAATACAGGCCTGATCGAGTGCGACGGGGTCAAAGGATGCCAAAATACCTACGTCATGCATGTCAGGTTCAGCCGGATAGCCATTACAGTCGCAATCTATGGACAATCTGTTCATTACGTTGATATACAGGATTTTACCATTAAGACTTTCTGCAACGGCTTTTCCTGCTTCCGCCATGCTTTTGAGAAAAGCATCCTGATTGCCGCCAATTCCTTTTTTTAATTTCCCACCGCTATGTATCCAGCTTTTCCCGGTACTGGAGGCGATACCGATCGATATATTCTTTATGGCGCCACCGTAACCTGCCATCTCATGACCTTTAAAATGTGACAACACTACAAAATAATCATAGTTTGTAAAATGTGATCCAACAAAATTTTCTTTCAGGATGTCGCCACCGATAACCGGTAAACTAATCTCACCTTCAGAATCCATAATATCAACATCTGCGATATCGGTAAAACCATGGTCCTTTGCCACTTGCAAATGGTATTCGGTATTCGTCCTTCGTCCTCCATAAGCTGTATTGCACTCTACAATGGTTCCGTCAAGTGATTGCACAAAATCCTTAATCAGCTCCGGTTTCAGATAATTACTTCTCGGCGGTTCACCTGTGGAGAGCTTTACTGCAATGCTTCCTTCTGGCTCTGCCTCAAGCGCCTGATATCCCGCATCAAGCCCTCAGGGCTGATATCCGCAGTAAAATACACCGTATTGTCCGGCAGGACATAAGTTGAAACAAGGGGGGCCTCTTCTTGCGGTGGTGTTTCTTGTGTCGGCTCTCCTTGTGACGGTGCTTCTTGTGACGGCTCTTCCTGAACCGATGCTTCTTGTGTTGGTGCTTCTTTCAGCGACTCCTCGTGCATCGGCTCTTTGTTATGATTGCACCCAGCACATATAAGGAACAACATGATAACTGTGAGATAGAGTGAAATTATTTTCTTCATGACCTAATGCTCCTTTTTGATTGATTCAGCTACATATTGCAAGCGTCCATCCATAGGCATCTTAAGCAATTGTTATTTATCTGTTTCTCTAATTATAAGGGAATTAGGTCATATCAAATGAACAATTCTTGCTCAGTTTCATGTGTTATAATCATTTAACTGTATGGCTACCACAAGCTTGGCTGTCAACGGAATTCATTCTCCTTCTATACATTCCACGGAGGCATAAAGGCAGCCCCACCGGACTGCCCTTCCTTTGTTCTACTCCTCACTTAAGCTTGGTGTCGTCAACGAGAAAGAAAACATAATTATCCTTGCTTTCCTTAAGCAACTTCCACCAACTCATCCCTGCTTTCTATGATATCTTTTTTCAGCGCTTCGGTATGATCTATAAGCTTCTGCATCTCTGCCTTGACGAAATCGTGCTCAGAGTCAGTAGCCTCCATATCAGTCTGTATCTTTACCGTTTCTTGTTCAATCTGTAAGATTGATCTGTCAAAAAGAATTCCAAAGCTTCTCATGATTTCGGTGAAAGCATTTCTGATTGGCCTATCATTACAGTAATATACGGTACCCCTGAGGAAAGCTTCATTAAATATTGCAAGCACTGTCGGTGTAATAACCTTATTCTTCAGCTCCTGCCAGAACCTTTCCTGGCTCATGGTATTAAATCCACTAAATATCCAACTAAGAAAACCAACCTTTACTTTCTTTAGATATCCTTTACATACTTCATTCCATTTTGAGATATCAGTATAGGTACTGAAGGAATACAGAATGCTTGTTTCTGCAATTGATACAAGATTTTCGCTGTATTTTCTTACGGCACTCTCATCCGGCAGAATTATCCCAACATTTTCAATATTACCCTTTCTCAGCTCCTCCATTTTTCCGCTTAGAATTGTTCTTTGATGAAACAGGTATTTGCGGACATCTTCGATCAATTGCTTCGGAGCCCTATAAATACCGGTATTAAGCTGATAATCCCATAGATTATCAACAATTTTTCTCCCAGTCTTCAAAAGACACTGGGTAATTATCGGCTCAATTGCTCCCCTTATCAATTCAAAGCAGGCAGCATTACCATCATTCAAACTTTGTTTATATTCTGAATACTGCGGAAGTTCTGAAGGTATACTGGTGAATTCTCTGACAAAGCCAGTAATATACCCGTTATAATCGTTAACTTTGGTTCCATTCATTATCGTATTGATTGAATCAATCAGATTATTTTCGAATCCCTCCAAGTCCCGATTCAGCCTCTTCCGCTCTAAATCGAAAAAACCCTTAATCTCTACCACCTTACGCATAATATCTTTCACCTGATTCAGCTTTTCATCAGATTTCTCTTTTCTTCTCTCAGCTACTCTAATAATCAGATTACAGATATCAATCAGTTCATTCAGCCTCTTGCTAACGCAAGAATCCTGTCCATAGCATAACTTGGCAGCCATCTCTTTGACTTTTATCCTTAGTTCTTCAAGATTTGCTTCCTTCCTGCTATTATCATCCAATTTCTCTGCCTTTGCTTTCTCCATATCCTCCAATATCTTAGCATTGCGCAGATATCTTTCATCACTGCCATTCGGTGCATTTTCGACATAAGGGAAGGCACCGCAGCTATCCAATCTACTGTTCCTGGAATTTACAGCTATAATATTATTTGCCACTGTATGATATCCTTCCAGATCAAACCCGCCGTCACTTTTTTTGAATATCTCTTTTAGCTTATCTGATAGCCCCTGCAAAGTCACTCCAATCGGTGTATCATTAAAACAGTTAACCACCAAAACAAAATGCTTCGGATTCAGTGGATTCATAACAGCCCGATCTCCATACCCCAACAGATAGTCTCTAATGAATTCGACATCTTCCTTTTGCAGTCCATTCGTAGAATTAATCAGATAAAATACCGCATCTACGCCGTCATTCAATATTTCTAATGTTTTTATACTGTCAAAATCATTTGCTTTAGTTCCCAGAGAATCGATAAGGGTAATACCGTCTTTTAAGATTTCGCTGTCCGTCATTACGCTGGCCCATCTTACCCTTTCAAACCTTTGCCTCCCCACATCCGATTGCTCTTTGTGGTTATAGCAGAATTCCTTACGAAAGCTAAGCGGATCATAGCTTATAAACTCGACATCATTACTATTAACTTCTTTCTTTAATACAACTTCAATCTTCTCTTCCTTTGGTGTATAGCCAATCCATACAGGAACCGGGCTGGCAGTGTTTGGATTTTCAGGAACAACTATTTTTTTTAATACTGCATTGATCGTAGTGCTTTTTCCGGCATTTGTACCACCCATAAATATTATCCGCACAAGACCATGGGAGTAGCGCAGTCTCATTTGCTTTAAATTAGAACTGATCAATTCCGCACCCATGTTTTTCGTATAGCCTTCCAAGACTTCAATATGGTTGACCAAATTATCCCTGATCTTATAAACCGAATCCTTCATTTCCTCTCCTCCGATTGTAAGCTTAGAATATTTCTAATAAAGCCTCAACTTTTATTAAATCATCATTTAACTTTTCCTTTTTGTCTTGAATGAGCGATATAGAATTACTCAGTTCTTCCTTCTGCAATTGTATCAAATGATTAATCTGTTCCGTATATTGAAGGTATGCCGCCTGCATCTCATGATTCAACATAGGAATCAGGTTTTGGCTGTAAACATATTTCATACTCTCTGCTTGCTCATCCAATATCTTTGACATATTCTTCTTCACTGTCTTAAGGATATAGCTTTTTGATGAAAGCTTATCGATTACATCATTCATAACACTTCCCAGAATATCGATGATTTTTCTACATGTTCTCCAGTTTATTCTGATAAAATAATAGCTTAAGGTACCTTTTATTACACCTATTGTAAAATTCAGCGCTATATTAGTGATAAGCTTGGCACCATTATCAAATTCACCGGCATATACCATATCCGTGCTTAGCAGCCTATTTGCATTAAAATCCAGCAGACGGTTTAGCTCCTCCGGTACTTCTTTTCCATAGCCATCAAGATAGGCTTCTTTAATGATCTGTGAATATTCACAATACTGATCATATATTTCATTTTTAAGAAGCTCTGTTTCTGTTACAATAAACTCTGACAATAGATACTGAAGATAATCCTCAATAAAATACATGATATGATATTTATCCTGCACCGAATCCATTTCCTTCTCTAGATTCATTTCTATACAGGCAATAAAATCTTCTATATCCTGATATAGTCTATTTCTTATTTCCTCCCTTATGATAAAGCCCACCCGGTAACTGTTCACTTTACAATTTGAATCAAAGATACTCCATGACTTCTTGAATTCATCGAGCTTATCCAATATTTCATCTTCCTGGTCGGCTAAGTCTTTCTTATATGCTAGTACTTTATTCCTTAATTCCGTTCGCATATGTTTCAACATTAAGCTTATCTTCTCGTACCTTACATCTGGGTTTTGCTCCATCAACTCAGATATTCCTCGCAGAAAACTCTGTTTTACACTTCTCCTGTCATCCGGCTTCGCTTCCGGTATACATTCAATAATTCGGAAATATTCTTCCTCTAAAAAGCCCTCCAGGTTCTGACTTACAAATACCGTCGTATCTACCTTGTCTGCTTCATTGATTACTCCGATCAGATGACTTGTATTACCCAGATTCTTCTTCATCCAATTGATATATTTTCTTTCAGAATTCTGTACATTTGCCTGCGCACCTATGATTATGATGTAGTAATCACAGCCGGCGGCATCTTTCTTAAGCCTTTCATCCACATCTGTTTCTGTTAATACGGAGAAAAGTAATTCTGCCCCTCGAAGCTCTTCGATCGGCACAAAGATACTGATCCGCTCACAATGATCATAGCATTTTTCAAACTCGGATTGAAATTCTTCAACACAATAGAAGGATTGATTCCCATTGATACCTTTTGTCTCGATTCTAAATTGTGTACCATATATTAGGCTGATTACCGGTGCAATATAATCATGTGGTGAAAATAGCTGATGACCAGTCAAGGTATTGATAATCAGCATCAATCTTGAAGCTTCACTTCCACCAACATATACTTTCTTCAAACCTTCTCCCATCTGATTCTGGAGTTTTCTAATGAGATTAATCTGTTCACTGCAATCCAAGGAGCTGTTCATTTCAGTCAATCGTATACTGCAGTCTTGTAAAATAATTCTAAGTTGCTCTAGCTTCATCATCACAGCCCCCAAATTAGATAACAATTTTTTCCATGTAGCTGCTTATCGTAGCAGCATCTAAAAGCTTATGGTCAATTTCTTTACCGGAAGCTCGGTAATACCACTCCGATTCGTAGAATAAACGCATAGCGGCAAAGCGCCGATACACATTGGGATGGCCGTCTTCCTTCTCCTGTGATGCAAACTGTGCCGGCAGCTGATCAAGCATCCTCTGAGAGACTGCAGGAACATCTTCAATTTTACATTGAAGCAATTCTTCAATATTCTTATCAGAAACCAATAAGCTCCGGATCAACTCGTCCTTCCCTCTTCCAAGATACTGCTCATAGGAATTGTTATGAACCTTAGCCAAAGAGCTCATACCTGCTTTTAAGTCATCAGAGGCTATGATTCCAACACGATCACTGGTATACTCATGTAACCGCTTGTCTTTTAAGGTCCCACCTATCATAGAATGACTGAATTTGACATGACCAAGCTCATGGCCTATGATAAATTTGTATTCATTCGTGGTCAATACTCTGCTTTCTATTAAATCAATTGAAAAGAAAATCCAAAGCTTATCTAAAACACCATAGGCGGCAACGTTAAAATCCTTCTCGTTTTTCTGATTATAAACAAAAAGTACAGGAGAGGGCATTTTCAACTGATTGGTTGCCGTATAAGCAGAGGAATATAACTCAGGCCATTTTGAATACAGTGCATAGGAGACCTCCCCGAATTCGTTAATTATTTTCTGCATAATGATACTGCGGTCCCGTCGTATCTTTCCCGGATTTGCCCTTATCTCCTTTTCCAGCTCTAGTATCCCGGCCTTCTCATTCCCTGCCGCATATTCAGGAACATCCATCGGTTCTGACATTTTTCTGATTAATCCATCGATGAACTCGGACATTCCCAAATAGCTTTTGTCTTTAAAATTGATTGCCATAGCCTCTCCTTATTAATTTTGCTTATCATCAAGCCTTCGAATAATCTGATATATGATCTTTCTTGAAATGGCCTTCAAAATTTCGGATTTTCGGACCAGCTTTGCTAAATATGGTCCTACCGTGTAATAGAAACGAATGAATGCACGCCCCAAAAAACGATTTACTAAAACATTATCCCGCCATGCTCTCAGTTTATTGATTTCACTTGCCCACGGTGTTCCAAAAGCCGCTGTTGCTACATAGCAGCTGCTGGTTGTAGGTGAACCAGAACTTGATGAGCTGGTATTTGTTGAGCCTCCACCAGCTCTTGCATTTGCGATTCTTAGTATTTCATCATATACTGCTTTACGCTCCTTATAAAGGCTACTGTATTTTGCCTTTATATCATTAACTCCTTTGACTACGGCATGTGGTGAACTATTGATTAAGCTATCAATATCCTCAATATTTTCATCGCTCTTCTTCTCCCTCTCATCATCGTCCCAATTGTCACCGTATATGTAAAAAAAGATCGGTCCCTTAATTGGACCTGGTATGGAATTGTCATCTAAAAGTTGATCGCATTTTTTCTGGGCATCCAAGATTTCTCCGAGGGACTTTTTCAAATCAATCAGTGTACTATTAGCAGGATTTAGCGCAACAGCCCTTACTACAATATTATATGCCAAATTAAATTGGTTAATATCTATCAGGGTACAAGCCAATTTTCCAAATTGCATGGATATGTATTCTGCGGCCTCTTTATCATTTATGACGGTTCCTTCTATTTCCTTGATAACTGCCTCACACTCATTCATTTTATTGCTTCTTAGATAAACCAGTACCAATTGAAACAGGTACATTGTATCCTGAGAATCTACTGATTTATTCTGATCAATCGCTTTTCTAAGTACAGCGACTGCCGAATCAAATTTTTCCTGCTCTACATATAAATCAGACCATTCAATGATAATATCCGGATTGAGACGATCCAGTTTACTTGCCTGTACTAATGCCTGCTCTGCTTTATCAAATTGTTTATTTTTCCTATAAGCAATAGCCAGATAATATAAATAGGTTGCATTTGTATTATTTTCATCTGTAAGTTTCTTAAACTGCTCGATCGCAGCATTTAGCTGACCATTATTCATCATAGCTGTGGCCAATAATTTTCTGACATTATCCAGAGTGGGGTGTATAATCAGAATCTTTTTGAATTCCGTAATTGCTGCAGTATAATTTTCATCCTCCATCGCTTTCATTCCGGCGCTCATATAAGTATCTATCTCATCCTTATATTTGCTCATGACGTCATATTCTGCCTTTGCTTTGGGGTTGCTCAATGTTTCATAAGCTTCTCGAATTTCCTTGAATTTATCCGGATTATTTTCAGGCGTAAATTTTCGTAGCATTCGCACATAGGCAGCTCTAATGATCTGGTTATCTGATGAAGCATCCACTCCTAATATTTCATAATAATTCTTCATGGATATTCCTCCTAATATTTGCACTGGACATCTAGCGCATTAAAAAATATATAATAAGTAATACAAAGCTCATTGCAATCAGGCTATACAACCCAATTCGTTTCAATTTGACTGGAAGGAAAGAGGTCAGGTATTGGCTTGCCTTGATATTCCCCCGATCAAGACTCAATGCCTTTCTCCAATTTCTGTACGCTTTGATATAGCGCCTATTATGATAAAAGCTTAAACCCAGAATTAGATATGGCTCAACCAGGTCTGGATATTGATTTGCTATGGTCCGGAATATAGAGATTCCAAGTCTTACATTATTCTCTGATAAAGCCTCAAATCCCTGAGAATAAGCTCTCATCAGCTTTTTTGCATCCGGGGAAGCAAGTAATTCCAGATATTCTTTGGCTGGGTTATCCAACTTGTCTAAGGTAAAGCTTTTGATCCAGTGTTTTCGTGCAAGATTAAAGCAGCATAAGCGATAATAGCATAATCCAAGTAGGTTTAATGCTGCTATATCTTTATCATAGATCATAATACTTTTTTCAAGTCCTGTAACCGCTGCAGATATGTTATTATTACAGACAGCATCTAGGGCATCATCATATAATCTGTATGCTAATTTTACTATCTCATCCATTTCACGATATCCTTTGCATCATAGATTTATTTCATATCAAATAAAAGCTCTGCAAGCTCAGACTCCAGCTGCTCTAACGCTCTTAAATCTTCCCTCTGTAAGGCCTGCTTCATTTTGCTCATTACAGCTTCAACCTTTACCTTGTCTCCCTGCTTCATGCTGCCCATAAGCATCTCTGTTGTATCCATTAAGCCCTTTACCTTGGGAATCAGAGTTGAATTACGCCATGAGACATTCAAATCGGCCTTTGCGATTTCAATTTGCTCACTACTCATGCTTTTAAGATTGAACACTTCTGTTTTCGTTTTTCCAGTGCTGATAATAGTTGCCGTAACCTTTAGAATTCCGTTAATATCATAGGAGAAGGAAACTTCTACCCCTTCCTCCTGAGCCGTATTTTCAGGAATCCCCTCCAGCATAAAATCTCCTATGAGTATATTGTTTTCTACCAGCTGATTATCTCCTTGATATGCATCTATTTTCATTTTTGTCTGATTGTCCTTGGTAGTATAATAGGTTCTTTTATTTGTATAAGGAATTGTCGTATCTTTCTTTATTAATACATCCAGCAGCAGCCTGTTCATACCCATATAATCCTCGCCCAAGACGCTGGTACCCAGTGAATATTGACATACATCCGTAATTAGTATTTCATTTTCTTCACCAAAAAGGCCTGCCTTTATTCCTGCTTGTACCGCCGCTCCCAATGCAACGACTTCGTCAGGATTAATTCCATAACGGATTTTATCTCCGAATTTGTTCTTCAATAATCTGCGGATACAGGGGATTCGGGTAGACCCGCCTGCTACAATGACGGAATTAATCTCAGCAGCCGCCAGACCGCAGGCCTGAAGTGCCTCATCTACAATCGTATCCGTTGATTGAACCAAATCCTTTATTAGTAAATCAAATTGTGTTCTGGTGATCTTTAGATCAACAGGAATGGGTGATCCATTCGAATTAAAATAGGATGGTATAAAGGGAATATTGATTTCTGCTGTTTCATTGGCGGAAAGGTCTATTTTTGCATTTTCTGCCGCGGCTTTGATTACACCGACCGCAGCTCTGTTCTTTCTTAGGTCCAAACCACTTTTCTTCTGTATATCATGAAATACGAGTTCCATGATTCTTTCATCAAAATCTTTACCACCAAGGCTGTTATTCCCTCTGCTCACCTTAACATCAAGAATGCCCTCATACATTTCAAGAATTGTTACGTCAAAGGTTCCACCCCCCAGG
Organism: Bacillota bacterium; assembly: GCA_023435645.1. Taxonomy (GTDB): domain Bacteria; phylum Bacillota; class Clostridia; order Lachnospirales; family Lachnospiraceae; genus Mobilitalea. The sequence goes on along the minus strand of JAEYRK010000101.1, from coordinate 14,136 downwards.
TCATAAACCAATACCTTTTCACTTGCCCCCAGATTATCCAGACCATAAGCCAGGGCAGCTGCTGTCGGTTCATTGATGATACGGTCAACCTTTAAGCCTGCAATTGCTGCAGCATCCTTAGTTGCCTGCCTTTGCAGATTGTCAAACATAGCCGGAACAGTAATTACTGCTTCAGTCACGGTTTCACCCAAATAATCCTCTGCACATTCTTTCAAGTATTTGAGTATCATAGCGGATATCTGCTGGGGTTTATATTCTTTTCCACCCAGCCATACTGTCTCTTCCGATCCCATTTTTCTCTTGATTTCCTGAATCACGTGTTCTGAACCGATTTCTAACGTTCGTTTCGCAGTAGCTCCAATGACTATATTATCATCTCTATTTAGAGCAACTACAGAAGGAGTAATGCTTTTACTTTCCTTATTATTAATAATGGTCGGTTTTCCATCAACCAGATATGCAATTTCCGATGTTGTTGTACCAAGATCAATTCCAATAATTGTACTCAATTTATGCTCCTCTCATTCCTCAGCATGTCTGCTAGTTCGTATTCCTAACAACTACTACATCTGCTGCCCGCAGCAACTTTCCATGAAAGCGGTAGCCCTTCTTCCTGACTTCCACGATATCATAATCTTCCTTCGAAGGGTCTACCACCGTTTCTACACAATTATGTACTTCTTCGCTGAAGGTTTGATTCTGAGCCGGTATCTCAGTCAGATCCAATTCTGATATTTTCCGGGTTACCTCCTTCTGTACCAGAGAAAGACTTTTTTTCCAATTATCATCCTTTGTATCTTGAACATATCTCTGGATATTATCCAGATGATCTAGTATAACCATTAGATTATTTACTGCTTTTTCAATAAATTCTGATTTGATCCTCAGTTCCCTCCACATATCCTTAGCCTTTTCATTCAGCCTTGCATTCTCTTCTCTTAAGGATTCGATCCGGTCTTGGTATAATGTGTTATTCTTCTCACCCATCTTTTCAAAGCTTTTTAGGCTTGTAGAGATCTCGCTTAGGATATCGTACAAATCCAGACCTTTCACTGGTTCCTCTATCCGATCATGGAATTTTTTATCATAGCCCTTTATTTCCTTATCAAAACTCAGATTACTCATCCTCTTCCCTCATCTTTCTTTTATTTTATGCGCTTTATTAGTATTAATTAATCTTTTCTTTCACATTGGTGATCATATCAGGAATTATTTTTATAATTCCTTTCACTGTTGGCTTCATCAATACCAGGGCCTCCTTGATAGCAGATTTACGGATGGTGACCTTCGTAAGACTGCGGCCTTCATAAAAAATGTATTCTCTGGTGATAATTCCGATACGCAATGTGAGAAAAGCATTACTAAAGCCCTGCATAGCAGAAGAAAACACCAAGGAAGCTCCTGGGATCTTAGCAATGCCGTTTTCTCCCATCAAAGGGACAACCTCGTCCAGCTCCATATCCTCCAACCCTTCCGCTAGTAAAGCTGTTGCCAGGACATTTACATAAAGCCTTAGTAACCCGGGAAGTGCCGGGCGGAACCCGCATCTAGCAACTATTTTTTTAATCATCTGAAAATTAGCGCTTAATACGGTTAACAAATCAAGTCTGCTGCTCTGTGATGCTCCCGTGATCAGGAACACCTTCTGAGCAGTCTCTACAATCATCGTTTCTACATCCTTCTTTATGTTATTTTCGAATAAATCATATAAAATAATTTTTAGATCGGTTCTATAGGTGATTGCATACTTCAATTTAGCCTCTTCAGAAGCTGTCAATCCACCGCTTTTTAGCATATTACCTGCAATCCTCTTATAAAAATTCCAATCTTCCTTCTTATCCTTACTGATTGCTTTCCCAATGGAAAAGGAAGGGGCTAGGAATATCGTCATAATCGGTCTCAGTATCAAAAAAAACAGCATAAGCATTACGATTCCATAGAAGGACCACTCAAGAACAGGATGCAGCCTCTTTAGGCGTTCCCCAATAAAAAGAATATTCGCTGTAAGCATCAGAGCAATGATCAAGGTCAGCCCTGCCGCAATTAAAATCCAAAATGTTGCCTTACTCTTTTTCAATTACTATCACCTCACTGAGTAAAAATCGCATATCACATCATACAATACCGTTATAGAGTGTATTTACCTATGGTTATCTTCAGATGTTCCTGTAGATTCTTTAGGTTACTCAAGGCATTCTCGAAATTCATAATAATATTCCTGTTATTATTTAGCGCCATATCCCATTCCAATTCCTTCTCCTGCTTCATCTCTTCAAGAATAGCTTTATAGTTAATGCGCCGGCTTTCACAATAACTGTTATAAATGTTTATGGATGTATTATCCAGCCATGCTGCAGCACTACTCTTCAGATATTCCGAGAAGCTGTCATGCATATGATCAACTCTTTGGATGTTTTGTCCTCCGTTATACTTTTTTTCAATCAATAAAATCCTCTCCGGCACAAGCCATTGCTTAATATCGAAGGAACTCGTAAATACTTCCTTCAAATCACTAGGATTTAGCTTCGGAAGCATAACCATATCAACAGAAATCGGACTTAAGTCCAGCGAATACTCATCAATCAGCTGGTTAAATTCTTTCAATTTGTCACTGAGCCTCTGTATAAATGGTGCTTCCATGGAAGCGATTGATTCATTTATTTCATTTACCAGGGTATTCCCAAATACACTGCTCCGGTTAAAATAGGTCAGGTTCGCTTTCTTAATCTCATCACTGCAAAATTCCTTCAGCACGTTATTAAATTGGCTTCCCAGCATATAAAAATTAACCTTACCCTTTAGAATGCCGACATCCGACAAGAGATTTTCCAATAATTTGTCTCTCGTACTATCTACAAGAACCTTCAAACTAGAGGTATATTTATGAATGTCGGTATTGTTATATGTAATGGTATGGATTAAAAGAATTGCCTGTTCAAAAACCTGCTTAATTTGATCTATCTGCTTATTCTCAGTGACTAAAGCTGACTTGATATCATGAAATTGCTGGATCATATCATTCACTGTCTTCAGCATACCATTGAGACTATTCTTTTCGCTGATTAATACTCTTTTTGTCTCAAGGAGATGCTTCAGCTTATGCTCGAATTCTTTGAATCCGGACTCTTCCAGCAGAATAAGATCGTCGTTTTCAATTCCGTCGTAGGCTTTTCCTAGATTTATCGCTGTTGCATCGATATCCTTCTCCGGTGGATTGATTAGCTTAACAAGCTCCTTTTTCGTAACCAGCAGCTGGCTGTTGGTCTCATTCATCCTCTCCTCCAGCGGCCTCCAATACTTTGCATCAATCATATTCTGTATCAGCCAGGTCGGAGGGTTTTTGCTCTGGGATACCAGAGCCTCCAGGAATTTCGCAGTTTCAATATTAATTGCGGCCATAGAGCTTTGTACAAAAATTAAGAAATCTGTTTTCTCCAGAAACCATTTAAAGATGGGGGTGTCCTGGATATTGCAGTTCTTTCCATCCAGACCGGGCATATCGATTATGGCGATTCCTGGGCTTATGAATTCTCCTCCCTGAACTTTAACCACAGTAATCAAAGGCTTCTTATCAATATCAGACGCAAGCTTTTTCTCAACGATGGACTTTGTTAATGCATGTCGTTCCACATGGATATATTTCTTCAACTCTTCTTCACTGGTTATTCCTCTCAGGTAATCTACTACCAGATCAAAGTATTTTTTCTCGTCAACATTCTGAACGTTCGGAAAATACTCATATAAAGCGGATTCGTTGGCTTGTATAATAAAGGACGGTCTGGCAGTACACTCAACACCGAATTTCGATGGACTCACATATTGACGTGCAAAGGAATTCGTTAAGGTTGATTTACCGGATTTCACTGGTCCATAGATAACCACAAAAAACATTTTTGAATCAAATTCTTTGCGGGCTCTTTTCAACCTTAAAAAAAGCTCATAGCTGACAGAACTAAACCTTTGAAATAGGCCCTCCTCATTGATATATTGCTCTATCATTTGATCAGCATCATCCATGCAGGAGCTGATCGCTTCTCTTAAATCATATTGCAAAAAATCCTCTGTTCTTCTGGTCATCATACTACCTCCTTCAGTATATATGAGATGTTGTTGTGCTTATTCTGTAATAAAAATAGCCCCTCAGGGTATATACTGCTATTCGCTACATTATTCCATTTCCGCCATCATCTTTTCTGCCTTCTGCCGCAAAAGTACCCTTTCTTCTTCAGTCATATCCTGAAATGGAATCAGCATTTTACCATGGGAATTCATATAGCCATATACCGTTGTTTCATTATTATCTTCTGCTCCAAAACCATCTTCGTCTGCAAAATACCGGCCATCCGGATAGAGTGTCCATGAGACCAATGCGATATTGTTATAGAATGGATCTACATAAAATCCATAGGGTGCCACAAGCTTCTCTGCATTAAATGAATTCTCCAAAAGATTGACCCGTTCAAAATTAATATCATTTTCTGTAAAATGAACTAATTTCCCTTTATGATCAACGAGAATGATTCTTTCTTGGAATAACTCATTGATTAATACTAAGCTGTTTGATTTTTTATCTCTTTTCATATATACCTGCGGTGTTTTTTTTCTGAATTTTTCTAGTATTCTATGAAACATCTTTTTCCCCTTTCCCGGTCTGAATTTTTCATTACGAAGCAGATATCATAAAGAATCCCTTCACAACCATACTGATCTTATTTCAACAGAAACAAATCTACCGTAAGGCATGAAGGGATGAATAGCTGGAGTTATATTAGGCAGGCAGGTAGATATTTTCATGAAAACGAATGAGATACCCCCTTAAAAGATTATTAAAAATATAACAATTAATTATTAATAATTTATCACTTCGTATTTGGAAAGTCAATAAAGTTTATGGAATAATTTTGTAATAAATACTTTTTTATGACTTTTTTTACTTTTTTGTCCCTCTGGTATTTTATGTAACCACAGCACTAATGTCTATCCGTTGATATGATTTCATTCGCGTTCAAGTACAAAGGCATCCTAACAATTTAACTGTTAGGATGCCTTTGCTATTAGAGAAGGATGCTATTTCCTATATTGAAACCAATCATACTGTGCCTCTAAGGGAACCTTACCATCGAAGGGCTTTAGCCATCCGTCAACTCCGATGCCCGGCCACACATTCATCATGATCTTGCCCGGTGTAGTGGGAATGTCTTCCTTCGCTGTATATACTGCCTCACCGTCCACATACCAGGTAATCGAGTCCTCTCTCCATTCAAACCCATAGGTATGAAAATCCTCGCTGGCATCGAAACCCAAATCATAAATATATTCATGGCCTCCAACCCCATTGGTATAGTAATTGAACTGAATCTTGGTAGTATCCTTCCCCAAGAACTCTAAGTCAACCTCATCCCAAGGATTACTGTCACTTGGACCGGTATAAAGAAAGAAGGATGAGACTACTCCATCATTTTTAATCGGCTTCATTCGTACTTCGTACATCCCATAATGATAAAATTCCCTGGTACGGTATTCTCCTCCCGACCATTTGGGGGATGCATTTTCACCATCGCTATCTATCTTCATTGTCATAATACCATCCTGAAAGGAGATGTTAGCCCCACGCCAGATACAGTCAAATACAGATCCATTAGTCCACCCATCCGCCTTCTGCATCCGTTTCGAGTCATATTCGTCCAGATCAAAGCGGACCACTCCGTCCTGCTGCCCATCTTCCGTCTGCTCCGCTGCTGGCAGAGGGGCAGCCTCAGCTTCCGGCTCGGCTTCATCCTCCTTTGCCTCTTCAGCCCCCTCGGTGATATCCTTTTCAAGGCTTCCTTGATCTGAGCTCTGCTCAGTATTTGCCACCTTATTTTCCTCAGAAGCACAGGCTGCTAATACAATGCATGCCAATATTATACAACAGATTGCTCTTACTTTTTTCATTATGTACCTCCTCTTCCTAATCCTCATTCCTACAATAACTACCCAATGCCACACCTAGGAAGCTACACCCTGGACAATCTCAAATCCTATGGGGCATGGTGCAATTATGCTATTGTATTCATTCTAATAGAAATCAGTTTGAAATGGTACTGAATAAAATTAAGAAATACAAGGTCAATCTTATGATTTGACAGGACAAGCAGGTAACAAAGGATGAAGTAAGCAGGAATTTACTCTCTGGAAAGCTCCTCGATAAATTCCTTACTCTGTATCTCACCGACCAAAAAAGCGGAGAGCAACTCATAATAATGATTTGTGAGCTGCGCGCTGAATATTTGGTCATAGGCAGGATGGTAAGTGGTTTCTTCCACTCCTAAGCTACACTGTGCTAAGGTAGGAAATTTCACTTGATCCACATCCTGATTCGTATATACCGGTACTCCAATCCCCAGCTCGTTACAGGAGATACCCGCAATTGACTGCATCAGGTCCAGGTACAGATTGATATAGCTCTCTTTCTGTGCCAAAACGCTCTTTCTGCTAACAACATAGGTGTCAACATATCCCCCAACTCCCTGTGATTGGTTTTGTTTGGGGAAAGGAATTACATCCACCTCCCCCTTTACCTTTGAATCCGGCCCATCAATTGCCAATGAAACCCAGCTTCCGGTTAGAAGCATTGCCGTCCTCCCCTGTGTAAACAGATATGCTGCATTATAGGAATCATACTCATCATAATTCTCCTGCCAGGGCTCAAGATGAATTAATTGCTCCAGCTTCTCAGCTGCATTGATAAATGGTTCCGTATTAAATTTGGTGACATCCCCGGCCGCTTCATAAACATTACGGATCGTTCCGGTATCCAGAACCAATGACATATAGTAGAGGGATTGTAGCCATGCTTCCTTCCCTCCGTTGGAAATTGGTATGATTCCTCTTTCCTTCATTGTGCGAACGACCTCTAAAAAGTCCTCGTAGGTTTCCGGATAGGACAAATGATTCTGTTCAAACATCGTTCTATTACAAAATAAGGATGCCGTCCAACCATATAATGGCATTGCATAATACCGTTGATTGAAGGTAAATCCATCCATAACCCCCGGCTTCATGTCTTTTAGGATATCCTTCTTATTCACATAATCGGTGATATCAAGTATGGTATCTGCATCCACATAATCCTTCAATTTCTGATAACCCCAGCAGAAGAAGATGTCCGGCAGAGTATCGGTTACCATAGCATTGGCGATTGCAGATTGATATACCTCATTTTTGAATACCTTCACTTTAAATTCCAGCTCCGGAAATTGCTCCTGATATTTCTCAATGGATTGATTCAATGCTGTTTCAATATCTCCGTGGATCGTCCATATCTCGATTTCTATTGATTTCTTATTCATCGTTTCCTGTTTCCCAGGATATAACCCCCGATAAAGCTTTGCTACCAATAGAATACCTAGCACAATAAATAATCCATAAATCATAATCACAATTTTTTTGCTATTCCTTTTCTCATCCACCATTATGCATATCCTCTCCCCCATCAAAGCAGTCCTAAGCCCACAGGCTCTGCTTATGACCATATTACATTTATCGGTAACCAAAGGAAGCTAAACAAGCTGCAACTCTATTCCATGATTCAATGTTGGAATAGAAACACTTGTCCCCTCCATTATATACCAAAAGAGATGCAAATAGAAGAAAATTTTCACTAAAACCGGAGCCTCCCATTCTGACATAAAAAAGGAGGCTTTCGCACTGGTACGATAGCCCCCTAATCGTAACTATGTATTTAGCCCTTCACCGATCCTGCTGTCATTCCTCTGATGAACTGCTTTTGCAGTGTAAAGAATATGATTAATACCGGTAAGGTTGTTACACATCCTGCTGCCATTAGTAAATCATATCTATTTTGGAAATTTCCGACGTATAGGCGAATTCCTACCGGGATAGTGGCGACCTCAGATGAGGTTGTCAGCACCCAAGCAAACAGAAGCTCATCCCAGGCCATTAAAAAGATATAGATTCCTGTTGCGATGAGTCCCACCCTAGAAATCGGCAATACGACTCTCATAAACGCACCAAACTTGCTACAGCCATCAATGATGGCAGCTTCCTCTATCTCCACCGGTATACTGGCAAAGAAGCCTCGTAAAATCCAGATACTAAAGGGAATAAAGAAAGCCGAATACACGATAATCATCCCCGGGAAGGTATTAATGATCCGAATTCCCAGAGTATCCTGTATTTTAATAAACATCAGGTACAGCGGAAGTAAAAACATAATGCCCGGTACCATCTGTGTTGCCAGTACCGCCGCCCCAAAGATATTGGAGCCTCGAAACTTATATCTTGCCACAGCATAACCTGCCAGGGTTGCAATCGTCAGCGCAATGATTGTTGTCGATCCGCAAACAATAAAGCTATTTCTAAAATACTTTAGAAAGTTGATGTTCACCCACATTTCGTAATAGTTTTGGAAATTATTCGGCATACCATATTTCCCGGTAGCGATTTCCCCCTGCTCCATCAAAGAAATTACCAGCATCCAAATGATTGGGAATACTGCCAGTACTACAAAAATCCATACAATGGTATTTCCAAGCAGATCATAAAATTTTTTCTTTCTCTTATGATAGGATATCGTATTTTTTCTCATCATTCAGTCACCACCAAATCTGTTTTGAATATCCGGTACCAAATTGCGACCAATCCTAATACACAAAACATTACTACAACCGTTGCAGCTGAGCCTGGTCCAAACTGCCAGATTTGAAAGGAATTCCGATTGATGTTCGTCATCAGCAGATCACCATATTTTCCGGGGAAGCCGGCTCCATGGCCAAACATCATAGAAACAATATTATAGGAATAAACGTAATTTATAATGCCATATAGGATCTGAATGGATAATACGGAACGAAGCAGTGGTAAAGTGATATATCGGAAACGAAGCCAGGCGCTGGCGCCATCTATTCGCGCTGCCTCATAATAGTCCTCCGGTATCTGTTGTAAACCGGCCAATAGCATAAGCATTACAAATGGGATCTGCCTCCATATGGTTGGTATGATAATTGCCACCATAACCGCAGGACCGGTCAGCCAAAATCGCTTTTCTGAGGAAATGTGAAGCACATCCACCAGAATACGGTTAATAATTCCATCCTGCTGCCACATAAAGCCCCATAGCATACCTACTACAAAGGACGGCACAACCCAAGGGGTCATGAGTAAAGTTCTGGCGAGCCCTCGAAACTTAAACTTCCGGTTAAGCAATACAGCAAGTAATAGGCTAATGCAGATTACCATAATACTACAGATCAAACCAAATACCGCTGTATTTCTTAAGGCATCAATAAATCCCGATCTCATCACACTCTTTGGATCCAGTAAAACTGTCTTATAGTTATCCAGCCCTATGAAGGGTGCTTTCAGAAACTGCTTTAAAGTGAACTGATTCAGCTTTAAAAATGACATCATAAGTCCCGATACAATCGGAATAAAATGTATCACCAGCATTGCAATCAAAGCCGGAATGATTAATAGATAGGGAAATATCTGCCTCTTTCTCCTATCCTTATTCTTTTCTATGATAGAATTACGTTTCATTCCTTACCCCCTGTATAATGCGGTAAGGTTGTTACATCAGTAACAACCTGTAACAACCTCCACCGCTATAGTCGAAACGTCTTATTGATTTTTACTGGCTATAAATCATGGTACACTCGCCTGCCGTCTGATCTAGGAATTCTTTCGTCCTTGCGGGATCATAGCTACCATATACACCCATCACATTATCCCAAACATTGCTTAAGCCCTTTTGCAGTAAGGTTTCTGAAGGACCCCATCCTGCAACGGAGGGATATGCCTTACCATATTGCAGCTGCTCCTTGAAGGCTGCACGCATCGGCTCATCATCGATAAAGGTAGTTTCATAGGCAGCATTTACAGTCGGTAAATTACCGCAGAAGGTCTGGTACGCTACCTGAGCCTCTGTAGTCATAAGGAATTCCAGCACCTTATAGGCTGCTTCCTTATTCTTTGATGCCTTAAATACACATAAATTACTTCCGCCAAAGAATGCGTATCTTCCCTTAGGTCCCGCCGGGAACGGTACAGTACCAACATTTTCTGCCAGCTCAGGTACTTCTCTTCTTAGGGTAGCAATCTCGTATGCACCGGTAAAGATGGTTGCAAACTCTCCTGAGTTGAATAATGCTTCAATTTCTGCTGAATTCTTCTCCAGGTAAGACATACCCATGAGTCCTTCTACTGCCAGCTCTGAATAGAATTTAACACCTTCGAAGGCTCCGTCTTGATTAATAATGCTGGTTTTCATATCCTCAGCTATGAAATCACCGCCAGCACCCCAGATCCAAGGTGCAAAGTTATGAATTACGTTCCAGTCATTTTTACCGGGCATACCAAAGGGTATTACTTCTTTACCGTCAATTTTTGTATTCTTGATTTTTGCAAGCGCTGCTTTAAAGCTGTCCCAGGTATCAAAATCAGTTTCAGGATTTACCCCTGCAGCTTCACAGATGTCTTTACGATAGAATAGAGCACGGGTATCAATAAACCACGGTGCACCATACCTTTCATCACCCATTCCTAAAATCTGTGTCGTGGGAAGAGATGCAGGTACGAAGGCTTCTGTCCCTCCAAAGGTATCGTATACTCCTGTTAAGTCCTCCAGGGCTCCCATTGCAGCAATCGCTGCAACCTGGGTTGTTCCTAACTGAGTGATATCAGGCCCCTCACCACTGGTTGCTGCCGTCGTCAGCTTCGTCCATGCAGAGCCCCAATCCAATACGGTAGCCTGTACACTAATATTCGGATTTGCTGCTAAGAATGGTTCCAGCACCGTCATTAGGTCAGCTTCAGGTTCACCACTGTTGGGCATAATCCACATATTTACTGTCACCTTTTCAGCACTTGCTGAACCTGTATCGGTTGAGTTCGTGTCCTTATCTTTGGATGAACTATCCGATCCCTTGTCGGTTTCAGTACCTGGAGAAGTGTCTAGCTTTGCAGCCTCCTCCTTCTTACCACCGCAGCCTGCCAATAAGGCAGCGCACATCGTAGCTACTAATACAATTGATAGCAATCTTTTTTTCATATTTTACCCCCTTCATTATAAATTGCATCTTTATTATAGAAGATGTAGCGTCGTATTATAACTGAACAAAATTACGAAATTGCGGGTCAAAATTACTTAATCTTAGGGAGTAGCTCCATCAGACTGCTTTGGGCATTTGTAAGGTAATAATCGTATATTCTCCCAGCTTGGATTCAATTGAAATAATATCTGTAATTTCCTTTATCTCAAAGAACAAGGCGATTCGCTTTACCACTGCCTTAAGTCCAAATCCGGACTGACTTTCTATCTGCTCACACTTTATAATCTTACGGATTAAATCGTCCGAAATACCACAGCCATTGTCCTCCACCCGAATCCTCATGGTATCCCCCAAATCCTTAATCTCCACCCGGATGGTTACCGGTTTGCCTATTTTCTTAACTCCATATTTGATGCTGTTCTCTACAATTGCCTGTATCGTCATCTTGGGTATTTTGTTATCCAATATGGAAGGGTCAATTTGATATTCTACATCTACGATATCCGGATTTCGTATTAAGGCAATCTTAATATACTCCCTTACAATCTCAATTTCATCGGATATGGTAATCGCATCATTTCCTTTACTTAGGCAGGCCCGATAATATCTGGCCAGGGTCTTGATCAGCTCATTGGCCGATTCCTTTTGCTCCACTGCGATCAAAATGCTTACCGCATTGAGAGTATTGTATAAAAAATGAGGCTTGACCTGATGATTCATAACGGAAAGCTCAAGTGCCTTCTGAAGCTTTTCTTTGTTTTCAATGTCCTTCAGAAGTATCTCTATCTGTATAATCATATTATTGAGGGCATTCGTGATATCCTCTACCTCAGTATAGCTATTTTGTGTTTCAAACCGTAGCCTGTTGTTCTCTGCTCCGTTGAACCTTCGGACATTTGCCGCAATATATTCCAAAGGATCGATGACCCTCTTTCCTATCACCAGAGAGGCGATAGAGATAAAGCTAATATTTACGATCAAAGCAAAGATCAATGCCGTAATGATGTTGTAATTGGTTTTATCCGCAATTGATATCCCAAACAGCTCCATATCAAAGATATCTAGAACACTGGATACATAAAGGTATTTCTCATTCTTATAGCTCACCCTTCCGTATTGATCCGGCAGAATGCTAAACTCCCCACTGATCTTCTCAATCATTGCATTCTCCGGAAAGACGATCAGATCACCCTTCCTGTTCTTTATCACCACTTCAAAATCCGCCTTCTCCAAGTATTCGGAGATTGACTTTTGAATGCGCTCCGGGTCGAGAAAGATCACCAGATACCCAAGGTTTTGATAATCCTCCTTTGATTTTATCCTCCGAATTGTATAAAAGGTGTTATGCTGCTGCTGCTCCAATACATTCTTACCTATGCCCCAGTAGCTGAAGGTGTCATATTGTTCGAAAACGCCCAGGTCAAATTGTTCAATAAATTGCTTATGATTTTTGTTATTCACCGGATACTTGTATTCAGAAATTACATACTGCTCCGTATCAATGATGTGAAATGACTGTACATCATCCCGTTCTGCAATTTTTTCGTTTAAGAACTCACTGATTTTTTTTACCTTGCTGCTAGATTTTTCCGACATGGATGATTGAATTTCATTACTTACGATGATATTAGAGGCCAAATACTCCTTATCCTTGAGCTGAGAATTGATATAATAAGTGAAGGAATTTAAGATATGCATATCATTGATATAGTTTTTATTCTCATCTTCCTTCTTGGATAAGAGATAATAAACTAAAATCCCTATGAGCAAAGAAATACTCATGATCACCACATAACTGGTAATCAGCACACTGGTTATATTCTTTTTATTCCTCTGTATATGCTTGAACCTAATCATAGCAGCCTCACTCAGATTTTTTATACTCGTTAGGTGACATATGCACATATTTCTTGAATAGCTTAGTAAAATAGGTTACATCGGAGTATCCCAAATAATCACAGACCTCATATACTCTCCAATTTTCTTCCCTTAGAAGCATCTTGGCCCGCTGGATTTTCATCCGGGAAACAAAGCTCAGAAAATTCTCCCCTGTTTCCTGCTTAAATAAACTACAGAAATAATTCTTACTAATGCCCAGGGTATCACTGATCTTCGTAAGGCTTACCTTATCATCCACATGACTGGCTACATACTGATAGGCCTGCCTTACAACAATATTCTTATACCTCCTGTCATCGCTAAGGGCAGTCGGCTCCTGCAGGCTTTCCTCTGTATTGAGATGGTCATAGCCTCCCTCAGACGGATTGTTTTCCATGAAAAGCCTCTCAATGGCTTTCTTCTTCTGAAGATTATCCTTGACCTTCTGTAGGGTATCTATCAACAGCTCCTCATCAATCGGCTTCAGAATATAGTCTGTTACCTTATTTTGAAGTGCAGTCTTCGCATATTCAAACTCTTCGTAGGCAGTAAGGATCACAATTTCAGCAGAGGCAGATCTGCTTCGTAATTGCTTAATATAGTCAAGTCCATTCATAATCGGCATATCAATATCGGTAATAATAAGATCTATGGTATGATTACAATATTGCTCCAATGCCTCCTGTCCATTCTGTGCATCATACAAAACTGTAAACCCAAGCTGTTCCCAGGGTATGAGATTTCTTAAGCCCATTCTTACGATGGGTTCGTCATCAACGATTTGTGCATGATACATTCAAATCTCCTCCTATACCAAATATAAGAATCCTACTCCTCTGATAAAAAACAGAGCAATCCCTTACGATGAAAGTAACTGCTCTGTTGTCCTATGTCTGTCATACTATTGTGTAATTTTGTGGAGATACTTTTCTTATCCAAGCATATGCCGGGATACCCTCCTACCGATATGCCATGGAAATGCTTTATAGTAGAGTGATCAGCTCCGGGAGTATATCACTTCTCTCTGCATCAATCAATCCAAAGTCCATCTCCTTATAGGACCATATGGATCGACCAATCTGAAATTTCTCAAACACACTATGCATATCTCTATACCATTGTATTGCTCTGCTACCCTCAACCAGGTTAATAACACCATACTCCCCACAATACACCGGCACATTTCTCTCACGGGAAATTCTTTCTG
>JAEYRK010000055.1 GCA_023435645.1 Bacillota bacterium | reverse complement strand
TCCGAAAAAGCTCTTTGATATCAACCGTTATCGGTGCTGTAGCCTCCTTCCCGTTGATCAGATCGACTGCCTCCTTGAGGTTTGATACACCATAGGTTTCAATTCCATCTACTACGGCTCCTTCTTCGGCATTCTCTCTGGGAACGACGCACTTTAAGAAGCCCTGCTGCTTCGCAGAGTAAACAATCGGCAGGACGCCGTTAACTTTATTCAGATTACCGTTCAGGCTGAGTTCTCCGATGATAAGGAAATCCTTCAGATGTTCCTCCGTAATATAACCGAAGGCTGTAAGAATTGCGATGGCGACCGGAAGATCGAAGGCTGTGCCTTCCTTTCTGATATCTGCCGGGGACAGATTCACTGTGATGCGTTTGGCTGGTAACTGATAGCCGGAATTCTTAAGGGCAATCCTGACCCTTTCTCTGGCCTCCTTTACCTCGGAGCCCAGATAACCGACCATGTCGAACAGGGGCAGACCATCACTGACGTCGGCCTCCACGGAAACGATCAAGCCGTCAATTCCGTGAATTGCAGCGCTATACGCTTTACTGAACATGAAATTCTCCTTCCCTTGTCTCTCCCACAAGGAAGGAATCATTTGCTATCCTAAAGTATAGCAGAGAGCTACAAGGATGTCCAGCAAGAATGTAAAATTACGGTAACTCCCTGCCCACTCTCTTGCTTAACCCCCTCGCTATCTGGCAGTCGGAAGCCCGACTCTTGATAACGGAGTAACCCCGAATATGGGCGCCTTCCTGACCTATCTTAAGGGTCTCTCCCCGAAGGGGAAGAAGGGCTTTGCCTTTGGCTCCTATGGCTGGAGCGGTCAGAGCATCGGGATTGTGAATCAAGCCCTGGAGGAAGTCGGCGTAGAGATTATCATGGAGCCTGTTAAGGTCAATTATATCCCTAGCAAAGCTCAGCTTGGGGAGCTGGAGGACAGGGTGGCTGCTCTGTAACACCCTCGCAGGAGCTCACATCCGAACAAGCAAAGCTGTACTATTTCTAAAGAATAGAGACATTTTCATAGAGTGCGCATATAATAAACCAAGGACGAATCAGGGTGATTATATGCGCATTTGCGAGTTACGGGAAAAGGAAGTCATTAATTGCAGGGATTGTATGCGCTTAGGCTTTGTCTGTGATATTGAATTCGATATCTGTACCGGCCATATTACACATATTATTGTACCCGGCCCCTGTAAGGTATGGGGTATTCTAGGCAGAGACCATGAATATGTAATCAGCTGCTGTAACATCAAACAGATCGGAATAGATATCATATTGGTGGACATTGATGTGGAAAAATGCCTTGTAAAATTATAACCCTGCGTTTTGACACCTGAATTATTTTATGGTGAATATATGCTTCCTTAAATGTAAGAATTTTCTTGACCGTTTGGACAAACTTCAATATAATCAAATTATAACAGATTTTGAGGGATATAAAAGAATGACTGTACAATTGGGAGGATTTTAATATGAAATGTCCATTTTGTAATAAAGACAATACCAGAGTCATAGATTCGAGACCGGCAGATGATAATAATTCCATCCGTAGGAGACGGCAATGTGATGAATGTCAAAGACGGTTCACGACCTATGAAAAGGTGGAGACCATCCCCCTGGTCGTTATTAAGAAGGATAATAACCGGGAGCCTTATGACCGGTCTAAGATAGAAGCCGGAGTATTCCGTTCCTGCCATAAGAGGCCTATCTCCGTGGATCGGATTACTGCTCTGGTAGACGCAGTGGAAACAGCCATCTTTAACCGTGAAGATAAAGAAATCCCCAGTCATGTCATTGGTGAAATTCTGATGGATAAGCTGAAGGAACTGGACCCTGTTGCCTATGTGCGATTTGCTTCTGTATACCGTGAATTCAAGGATGTGAATACCTTCATGGATGAGCTGAAGAAAATACTTGATAAATAAGAAGATAAATATAAATAGCCCCGGCTCAGGTGGTTGCAGGTGAAAGGACCTTCAATCCCTATCCGGGGATTTTTTGTATGCTCCGTATCTTGGCTTATCGGTTAATACTACGATTGGTTACTTTTTAGATCAGTTATTTTTTACTTCGGTTACTGCAATGATAAGGTAAGTCTTCCCATCAGAAGATCCTTATCATCACTGCTGGTTCCAAGGTATATCTCATACTCCATAGGCTCAAACTCCCAACAGCCCTTTCCTTCATGATACCAGCGGAGTCGATCCAGCGAAACAATAATCTCTGCTCTCTTACTCTCTCCCGGTCTTAGGGCAATTCTTAGAAAGCCCTTTAATTCCTTCACCGGCCTGTCTATCATAGAATTGGAATATCCCACATAGCACTGTATGACCTCCTCTCCCCTTACAGTACCGGTATTCGTAACAGTGCAGGAAGCATGAAGGCTTTCTCCCCTCACCTCAAAGACTGCCTCTGAAACAGCAAAGGTGGTATAGGATAGACCAAAGCCATAGGGCACGGAGGGCTCCACTCCCTCCTTCTGAAGCTTACGATAACCGTAATCATCCTCATAATGCTGGTGGTCCGTAATCCAATCAATTTTCGGTAGGTCCTCCTCCCTCTTGGCGATGACAAAGGGAAGCTTACCGCTGGGATTGACTTTACCGAATAGGATCTCTGCTATGGCAGTTCCGCCCTCCATACCGGGATAATAAGCCATTAGTATGGCACTGACAGATTTCCTCCATTCCTCCATAAGTATCATATTTCCACCGATGAGGACAACACAGGAATTTTGGTTCACAGGTCCGACCTCCCTAATGAAGGCCTCCTCCTCCTCATGAAGGCCCAGAGAATGCATTCGATCCCCACCCAGGTATTCACAATAGCGGGCATCCTCCCCATCCACATGCTCTCCCTCATCATCATGGCTATTGCCTGCCACAAATATGGTATAGTCCGCTCCGGCTGCTAATCTCTTCCCATGCTCCGCATCACAGCCCGGGTAATAAATGATCTCTGCATCCTTACATAATCGGGCAATTCCCTGAAGCGGAGTTACAACGTAGCTGGGAAACACCCGGCTGGACCCATGATCTCCCGTATTTTCCTGATCAGCCAGTGTTCCAAAGATAACAATTCTAGCCTTCTTCTTTCTAAAGGGCAGTACCTGATTTTGATTCTGAAGCAGAGTGATGCCCTTTCTGGCTGCCTCCAGTGACAGTCTCACATGCTCCTTACAGCCCAGCACTGATCTGTCATAGCACTTCTCATCTCCCTCAGTAAAGGCGAGCAGGGTTCTAATGATTCTTAGGACCGATTCATTGATATTTTCCTCCGAGACCTTCCCATCCTTCACCGCTTCCACCAGTTTATCCCCGTAAAACCTGGTATTGCACATCTCCATATCCTGGCCGTTATTGGCCGCTGTTACGGTATCCTTGATCCCGTCGTTAAAATCACTCATAACGAAGCCGTCAAAGCCCCATTCCTCCTTGAGGACCTGCTGTAGCAGATAGCCGTTCTCACCGCAATAGCTTCCCTGATAGGAATTATAAGCACTCATAACAGCAGCAGCCCCATTGTCAATGCACTCCTTAAAATGAGGGAGGAACACCTCTCGCTCCGCCCTTTTGCTGCAGGTAATATTCACTCGGTATCTGGATAGCTCCATAGAATTAAACGCAAAATGCTTGATGCAGGCGATGACATTTTCCTCCTGCACCCCCCTCACCAGCGCTGACCCCATCTGTCCCAAGTGAAAGGAGTCCTCACCGTAGGTTTCCTGACTCCTGCCCCAACCCGGATGGTAGGGAATATTAATGCAGATCCCTGCAAAAAGATTACATTCTCTGGCCTTCGCTTCTATACCGATGGCATGGCCTATTTTCTTCTCAAGCTTTACATCAAAGGTTGCTCCCCGAAGCATTGCCACCGGAAAACAGGTATTTTTCTGGTTCCCAACCACAACTCCCCTCGAACCGTCACAGAAGAGCATTCTGGGAATCTGCTTATGATCCAGACCGCCGCAATAGAAAGGGCGGTAATTATAGTGCTTGTTCGTGCTTTCAGCCACATCAAAATTACCACCAAAATAATATCCGATCCCGCTCATCAGGCTGACCTTTTCCTCCAAGGTCAGCTCAGGCAGCATGGCCTTCACCCGTTTTGTAAGGCTTAAGCGGTAGCTTCTCTTACACTTCATTCCATCCTCCTAAAAACCTTTGCAATAACCCGGTAAGCCCTTACGGTTCATCCCCAAGGAGTTACACGGAATTTATATGTAGTTCTTCAACAGCCGGATTGCTTCCCGCTTATTATAACCTATATAACCTTGAATCTGTTTATTCTCTTCTATTTTGGTTCCCCGCTGCCGGTACTCGTTTGGTGTAATTCCGAATTCGTTCTTAAAGATCCGATAAAAGGTTTTATCCGTACCAAAGCCGCATTCCTGTGCAATGACAGAAATAGGCTTCTCCGTCCGGGTTAGCAAATGCAGGGTTTTCTCCAGCTTGATGGAGGTGGCCAGCTCCTTCAGAGTTAAGTTCGTATGGGATTTTAAAAAACGGTATAGGGTCTTATCACTCATTCCAATGTAACGGCATAACACCTCCGTAAGATTATCCTCCGAATAATTCTTCTCTACAAATTCTATAATTCTAAGAAGAATATCTGCCTCTAATACCGTCGTATTCTTATCGGCATATTGCCTGATGTCATAATGGGTATATTCAAAAATATCTGCTACCAGGGTATAGAGCAGTGCCTGAATCCGATAATAGCCAGTCAGGTTATCCTCATAGCATCTGAGCCCAATTCCTGCCGCAGTTTTCGAGAACACCTCATAGGGTACCTTCGGCTTCACAACATCAGCCGAGGAATTCAGGTAGAATTGGTAATTCTGGTTCCTATCCTTCCAGCTTTCAAAAAGCTCCTGCTTCATCTGTATAATCAGGCAGATATTATTTTCATTTGTCTCATTCAGTCCATGAACCACCTTACTGTTAATTAGTACGAGGTTTCCTTCCCTTATGATGCAAGAGTCCGGCCATAGCTTTAGGGATACGGAGCCCTTAAGCACTAGGATCAGTTCATAATCATAGTGCCAATGATAGGTGGACTTACCTATGGAGGTTACAAATATCTTCGCAGGAAACTTCGTTCCATGTTCGATCGCTTCATAAATATAAGAATTCATTCGTAATATCTCCTATGCTGATGTAATGCCTATGATTACGATAAGACTAACTACTTGTCCCCCTGTTTTATCCGTTCAAGCTCCTCCTGATTACTTCAATCAGGAAGAATCGTTGTAATCTATTATACTATTTCTATTTTGTATAAGCAATGACTAGGTGGATAAATCCCCCTAAAAGTGAAAATAATTACAAACCAAATTGTATCAACACCATAAATCAGTGTTGGCATGCATGCGAAAAGGGCAGCGCTTAAAATGAGCGACTGCCCTTATCACTAAATTATAAGAGGGGGTTAATCCCAGATACGGTGAATTATATGCTATGGCAGGAAGGCTTGTCCGTGCCGGATAAACTCCTACCTTACCAATATGAATTAATACTATTGTAAACCCTTTCCTATGAATGTGCTGTCATTTTGGATTAAAAGCAGTAATAAATTCAGACAAATAAAGCTTACCGGTCAAAAAGTCTCACACCGGGAAGTAAAAATTCTGTAAGCTTATCATAATCCTGCTCAAATTCCGCATGATCTCCTAGATAATTCGGAAGCGATACACTGATTCCCAGCTGCCCCGGTGTCAGATAGCTGAACATACCCAGATAATTCCCCGACCCTATGATATCTGCTGTCTGTAGTCCGGCTAAGAGCTCGCTGTCCTTCAGCCCGTTCATATAATCCCTTATGGCCTGCTCTACCTCCTGGTTTCCCTGGGGGGAGGGAGTCAGCTTCCAATTCCGGAACTCCTTCACAAAGGCTTCGTCCAATTTGACGAAATCGGATAGCCTTAATCTTTTTGAATCTGCCAGACTGAGATTTGTGGTATAGACTAGCTCTGTGGGATGGGCCACATATTTGCCGCGAAAGGCTGCTTTGTAAAATACACTGAATTTTACTGCATCCGCAGCCTTCACCTCATAGGTAACATTTAAAATAGAGAGTCCCTCCGATGGGGGCTGAGTCGTCACCTTAGGGAAAGGTTGAAAGGAATAGATATCCAGTATCTTCTTAATATCCTTCTCTATCATTTGATTCCAGGATGTCATTAATTCTTCGGATGCACCGGCGGCAAACAGCGGATATAGGGCATTAATCCCATCCTCCTTATATTGTATCTCATCAAATAAATATACCGTATATGTGACATCCTTCGCTTCTCCGGCGATTGGATACAGGGTTGCCCAGTCAGGAACCAGCCTTCCTCCCCATATTGATCCCAGACCATAGAATTCTCTTAAGTCCAGTGTATCCAGTTCTCTTTCTCTTGCTTTTTTCTCAGCCCTATACTCACCTTCTCTGTAGCTTATATAGGCCTGCGGCTTAAATACTGCTGTATCCATATACATATTACGAAATGATGCAATCATCAGCATCAGAATTATGATCAAGCAGATATATCTCCCTCTCTTCATACCGATAGCACTCCAGCTAACTGAATCTGTTGATACATTCTATGCCACATGGGTATAAAATAAGTATGGAATTCGAAATTCCCAGTACATACAAATACAAGGATGATTCTACGGAAAGCTTTCTGCGGAGCGATGATCCGTATTGATAACTGCAGCCAATCAATTTATAATAGGAAGTATCAGATTCAAGATTAACAGGAGATACCTATAAAAAATACGGGGGGACTTAGGATGCTATTCGGAGCTTTAGAAGCAGGAGGTACTAAGATGGTGCTTGCCATCGGAAATGAGCAGGGGGACATCCTGGAGCAGATCAGTATTATGACTAGGGATCCCGGTCAGACAATGCCGGAGATCATCCATTTTTTTGAGGGCAAGAAGCTTGACGCTCTGGGTGTCGGCTCCTTCGGACCGCTGGATCTGGACCGCAGCTCACAAACCTATGGCTCCATTACCTCTACACCAAAGCTTGCCTGGGCCGGTTTTCCTATGGTAGGGGCCCTAAAGACTGCCTTAAATATCCCGGTAGGCTTTGATACCGATGTAAATGCTGCTGTATTGGCTGAGGCTACCTGGGGCTGCCTGAAAGGTATGTCCTCCGGAGTCTATATCACTGTGGGAACCGGGATCGGTGTAGGAATCTACCTGAATGGTCAGCTGCTTCATGGCATGCTGCACCCGGAAGCAGGTCATATCCTGTTAAGCAGGCATCCAAAGGATCCCTTTGAAGGAGTATGTCCCTATCATCCAAATTGTTTAGAAGGCTTAGCCTCCGGTCCAGCCCTGGAAAAACGTTATCATAAAAAAGCCAAGGAGCTTGAGGAAGCCTCCTTGGCTTGGGAAATTGAAGCCTATTATCTGGCTCAGGGAATCGTAAATTATATTCTGACCCTATCTCCCCATAGAATTGTCTTGGGCGGAGGGGTCATGAATCAGCCACAGCTCTTCCCCATGATACGTACTCAGGTTCATACCCTGCTGAACGGTTATATCAGTACCCCTGAGCTGGAGAACCTGGAGCAGTATATCCTTCCCTCTGCCCTGGGTGGAAAACAGGGAATCCTGGGCTGTCTTCTATTGGCAGCATTGGAATACAGGGCTTATAAGAAATAAACCTTATCCTTCCTCAGACATCCTGCGGCGCAGTACCATCGGAAGTATCCCTCCCTGCCGGTAATAATCCACATCAACTGCTGAATCAAAACGAACCAGAACCTTAAATTCTATGGTTCTGCCATCAGCCTTCTTCGCTCTAACAGTCAGCTGCTCTCTGGGCTTAACCGTATCGGACAATAGGATGTCAAAGCTCTCCTTGCCGGTAAGCGAAAGACTTTCCGCTGACTGTCCCTGAAGGAACTGCAGCGGCAAAATTCCCATCATCACCAGATTGGAGCGATGAATTCGTTCGAAGCTCTCTGCGATAACCGCTTTCACTCCGAGAAGGCTCGGTCCCTTGGCTGCCCAATCTCTGGAGGAGCCCATACCATAATCCTTACCGGCCAAAACCACCAGACCGGTTCCCTGCTCCCGATAATTCATGCAGGCATCATAGATTGTCATTACCTCGCCGGTCGGCCAATAGGTGGTATATCCTCCTTCTGTCCCGGGAGCCAAGTGATTCCGAATACGGATATTGGCGAAGGTTCCCCTCATCATCACCTCATGGTTTCCCCTTCGGGAGCCGTAGGTATTGAAGTTCTTGCTTTCAATGCCCCGTTCCATCAGATATTTCCCTGCCGGTGTATTTTTTCCGATGGCTCCTGCCGGTGAGATATGGTCCGTTGTTACCGAATCCCCGAACAAGGCCAATACCCGTAAATCCCGGAGAGGCTGGATTCTATCCGTTTGCTCTGACATTCTTTTGAAAAACGGCGGATTCCGGATATAGGTTGAAGCCTCCTCAAACTCGTAGCTCTTTCCCCCTCTGACCTCGATATGATTCCACATATCGTTGCTTCCATAAATCTCCTCATATTCCCTCGAGAATAGCTCAGGCCTTACATACAGCTCCTCAAACTCTCTTATTTCTTCCCCGGTGGGCCAGATATCCCTAAGAAAGACCGCATTCCCCTCCTTGTCATAACCAATCGGCTCCTGCAACGGATCAAAATTCATCGTTCCTGCAAGCGCATAGGCCACCACAAGCGGGGGAGATGCCAGATAATTCGCCTTCACCTGAGAATGGATCCGGCCTTCAAAATTTCGGTTTCCCGATAAGACGGAGGTAACCAACAGCTCTTTTTCCTGTATGGCGGTGCTGACCGGTTCCGGAAGCGGTCCGGAATTCCCAATGCAGGTAGCACAGCCATATCCAATGATCTGGAAGCCCAGCTGATTTAAATAATCCTGTAAGCCCGCCGCCTCCAGATAAGCAGTTACTACTCTGGAGCCCGGTGCCAGAGAGGTTTTGACATGGGCAGGCACCGATAGACCCCTCTCAACTGCGTTTCTTGCTAATAGACCCGCACAAAGCATCACGGAGGGATTCGAGGTATTGGTGCAGGAGGTGATTGAGGCGATGGCAACCGAGCCCGTGTTCAGAACACTGTCCCTACCATCGGGCATCGTAATTCTAATCTCCTTCTCTAATTCCTCCTCCCTTAAGCCATGACCCTGATTTCCCAAAGTCGCCGTTAAGGAACGGAGGAATTCCTCCTTCATCCGGCTTAAGGGTATCAAATCCTGAGGACGCTTCGGACCGGATAGGGCCGTCTCCACGGTCGATAAATCAAGCTCAATCACTTCCGTATAGATAGGCTCATTTTGTTTCTCCGAATAAAATAGTCCATTTGCTTTCAGGTATGTCCTGATCAATTCCAGCTGCTCCTTAGATCTGCCGGTCAGCTTCAGGTAATTCAAGGTTTCCTCATCCACCGGGAAGAAGCCGCAGGTCGCACCGTATTCCGGGGCCATATTGGCTATGGTAGCCCGGTCTGCAAGGGTGAGGGAATTCATTCCCTCACCGAAATATTCAACAAATTTACCAACCACACCCTTCTTACGAAGGAGCTGTGTTACCCTGAGGGCCAGATCCGTTGCGGTTGCTCCGACGGATAATTTTCCTGTCAGGCGTACTCCAATGACCTCCGGCAGAGGAAAATAGGAGGGTTGTCCCAGCATTCCGGCCTCCGCCTCGATCCCTCCGACTCCCCAGCCCAGCACTCCCAGACCATTGATCATTGTCGTATGGGAATCGGTGCCGATTAAGCTGTCGGGGCAGACTGTTCTAACCCCTTGATCCTCCTTCAAAAGGACTACCTTTGCCAGATATTCCAGATTGACCTGGTGTACGATTCCAGTTGCGGGCGGAACAACGGTCAGATGCTCGAAGGCCTTCTGTGCCCATTTGAGGAAGCGGTATCTTTCACTGTTTCGTTCAAACTCCAGCCTACTGTTTCCGGATAAGGCCTCCGTGCTTCCATACAGGTCAACCTGTACCGAATGATCAATTACTAAATCCACCGGAACCAAAGGATTGATCCGATCCAGGTTCTTAAGTCCGGCCTCCTCCATAGCAGCCCGCATGGACGCCAGATCCAGTACAGCCGGTACTCCCGTGAAATCCTGAAGGATGACTCTGGTAGGCCGAAAGGGAACCTCCTCGTCGCTGCCTCTGGTCTCTGTCCAAGCTGCCAGGCTGCGGATATGCTCCTCTGTAATTACATGTCCGTCCCATTGGCGCAGAACAGATTCCAACAGAATCTTGATGGAATAGGGAAGGTGACTGATATCAAAGCCCTCCTGCTCCAGAGCGTTAAGATCATAATATTCATAGGACTGACCGCCAAACTTTAATTGCTTTCTGGTAAGGTCATGATAATTTCGGTTTCTGTCAATCATGATATCACCTCTTTCACTATTGATTGTATGTTATATGCTAGTTGTAAATTACCTCTTATGCTTCCACCTAATGGGGTAAGGCGGAGCAGCCTAAACTCCGGCACCTTCCTCTAAAACCTTGATATAATTACCTCCCTGTAGTTCAAAAATGAGATAGCCCCAGGATTCATATCCGTTCTCTAAAAGAATGATTTCATAAAAACCATCCCCAGTAATATCAATTGCTCCCATAAATTCAGGGCGGGAGTTTATGATGATTTCATCCCCTGGCTTTATATTTAGGTTACCTGCCGTGAATTCGTCTACCTCTCCTCGCCGCGCCTCTTTGATTACCCTCATGGTACCATTATCCCGATAAAATACATAGGAATAACAGCCCTCTGCCGGAACCTCATAATAAAAATAATCCTGAAACTGCCAGGCTATGATGATATCCTCCTCATCCCCGTCCTGATCAAAATCGTAGCTGTAGCCCATAAGATACCCAATTTCATATTCCGGATGGCCAATCTCCTGAAAATAGCTCCTGACAGCGGTCTCATAATAATCCTTCTCCGCCCTGCGGGGCTTTACATAATCCAGTTCCTTCTCTGATCCGATCGCGATATTGTACTCCTGCCCAACACCCTCCATCTCGACCATGTGAAAGGTCTGAAAATCAGCATCCAACTCAGGAGCTTTTCCGATTGCAGTTCCTACATATTCCTGATCCAGGAACAATTGATAGGTCTCACCCTGCTTCACCCGGGACAAGGTCTGCTCAAGCTCTACCCAGCCCTTCCCATCGTAGCCTCCGAGAAGCAGCTCCTCGATAGCGATCGGAAGAAAAATATCCCCCTCCGGAGCTGTTTGGTCGCCTGTTTCCTCCTCCCCGATGACTGTCGGAGTCGGAGCCTCCTGCTTATCCTCCGGGCTTTCCTCCTTCTCATCCCCTGACTGAGCAGGAGCTGTGCTCGGTGTCGGTGTAAGTGTTATTTGATCCTCACCTGCCGGACTCTGTTCCTTTGCTCTATTGCAGGCGCTTGACATTATGATTACCAAAATAAGAATTAATATCAGATGTAATCGTTTCATACGATCCCTCCTAACTCTATAAAATCAACTATAAGTTTCACTGGAGCTACGTTGTTTCCGCCATTCTTATGCCGGAGTCTTAGTCACCTCTGTTACAGTCGATAGCTTTTTCTATGTAATACTGAAAAGCACTTTCTCATTACTCCGCCACATAGGGTACCATAATTATACTGCATCCCTTTTCATTATTCTATAAAAAAATGACTTTTCTGATAAGTGTAAGCTTTTCGAAGTCTGAGATTTATTTTGCTGTCCAAAAGCTAGGACGTTGCCCTCAGAAAAATTGATTGTTTATTACAAGGTTAAATAAGAAGTCCAAAACAGAACGAAGGGCAAATACCCCAAGTTCCATACCAGGGTGATTTGCCCATTCGTCATTCTATGAAAAATCAATTCATCAGAAGATGAAGTGATTACTCCTTCCTATTCTATGCGGTAACAAGAGTATTCATAAGCCCTTGAAAATGGAATTACTCTCAGCTACCGCATTCATGTGTAGCTTTCCTATAGTCATCAAATTAAATAGTTTTTCATATTCTTTAAGGCGGACTTCTCCAGCCGGCTTACCTGAGCCTGGGAAATATTGATTTCCTTTGCAACCTCCATCTGAGTTTTGCCTTCAAAGAAACGGAGTCTTATAATGTTATGCTCCCTCGGAGACAGCTTCCCCATCGCTTCCTTTAAGGAGATCTCTTCTATCCAGTTCTCCTCCCTGTTCTTCTTATCACTGACCTGGTCCATGATATATAGAGCATCTCCACCCTCCACATAGACAGGATCATAGAGGGAAACAGGGCTCTGGATTGCATCAAGGGCATACACAATGTCCTCCTTGCTAATTCCGATTTCCTCTGCTATTTCACTGATGGTCGGCTCCTTCTCGTTCTTCTTCACCAGAGCTTCCTTGGCATAGATTGCCTTGTAGGCCGTATCCCGCAGAGATCGGCTGACCCGAATCGCATTGTTATCCCTCAGGTATCGACGAATTTCACCTATGATCATCGGTACTGCGTAGGTAGAGAATTTTACATTTTGTGTTATATCAAAATTATCGATTGCCTTCATCAAACCGATGCAGCCAATCTGGAATAAATCATCAACATTTTCGTTACTGTTGGAAAATCTCTGGATGATGGAAAGCACCAGTCTTAGGTTGCCCTTGATATATAGTTCTCTCGCTTCCTTATCCCCGTTTAAAATTCTTTGAAACAATTCTTCCTTTTCACTGTTTTTTAATAATGGCAGCTTCGATGTATTAACACCGCATATCTCAACCTTATAAAGAGCCATGACGAAACCTCCGAATCATTATCATTAACACGTCCGTATCCATGAAAACGGCCACAGGAAGAAATGCGTAATTCTTGTGATTCGTGTTAATAAAATGATTCACTGATTAGAACTTCTTTATACGATTGATCAGAAAGAAATAATTACCAGATTGCTTCTATTCAAAGCGTACCATTTCTTTTTTCAATCTCTTTATAATTTTCTTCTCAAGTCTTGAGATATAGGATTGGGAAATTCCCAGTAGGTCTGCTACCTCCTTTTGGGTTCTCTCATTTCCATCATCGGTATTCAGCCCGAATCTTAAATCCACGATGATCCGCTCCCGCTCTGATAGCTTGGAGAGGGCTTTTCGTAATAGCTTACGGTCCACCTCCTCCTCAATATTACGATAAATCACATCCTCCTCCGTGCCCAGAATATCGGAGAGAAGAAGCTCATTTCCATCCCAGTCCACATTCAGGGGCTCGTCAATGGAGACCTCCAGCTTCGTTTTGTTATTTCTCCTCAAGTACATGAGAATCTCATTCTCGATGCATCGGGAGGCATAGGTAGCAAGCTTGATATTTTTATCTGGATTAAAGGTATTGATTGCCTTAATTAGCCCTATGGTTCCAATGGAAATCAGATCCTCGACTCCAACCCCTGTATTATCAAATTTCTTAGCTATGTATACAACAAGTCTTAGGTTGTGCTCTACTAAGATTGCCTTCATTTCACCGTCACGTTCCGTACCTAATTCGGCGATAACCTCAGCTTCCTTGATTGGATCCAACGGCGGAGGAAGTACCTCTGCCCCACCGATATAATGAATCTCTCCCTTTTGTCCGAATAGTATGGTCCTGATGTCCGGGATCATCCGAAACTGAAACTTGTTTTGTATTGATAACTTTAAAAGCATGATTAACCTCCCATATTCCCTTTCATTACGTGCATCGGAATGTGAATTACTTTTGATATCACAAATCCATCTACAAAAGCTCCTTATGTAGTATCACATGATATTCCTTTTTGGATGACAGACAGTTATCGCAAAAGGCTGCGGTAACTTTCTCATTGCAGATTGTTTCCTTCCCTGTATTGATCAATACCTTATCCAGTTTTATTCCTAATAGCATCCCGCTTTTTCCGACAGAACGGTAAGGAATAAACCTGAGGCGCAGAATACTTTCTGTTCCGATATTCCATCTCCCGGTATCCAGATCATTCCCCTCCAGGTACTGCTTCGCCGCCTCAAGATCCTTGGCAAATTCCTGTGTCAGCAACCCATCCATCAATGAGTTTTCTATCACCATGACAGGTCTTTTATAGATGGGATCATGGAGGCAATTACCCGTATCCATCAGTCC
>JAEYRK010000042.1 GCA_023435645.1 Bacillota bacterium | reverse complement strand
AACCTAGCAGAAAGAAAGCAAATATAGTGATACTTTAAAATTTATGATTCTCCAAAAGGTTCTCTGAGATTACCCCAAGACAGGATAAGTGTACCCTTCATAGGGAGTGTGGGCAGATACCGAAAATTGAGCTTGTTTTCGGTACTGCCCACATCTATCTATGAAAAAGGGTACACTATTCCGTACGGAAACGATAAGGGTACACATATCCGTAGGAAGGTCATACTCATTGACAAAGCCTGTCAAAGGATTTACAATTTTTATGACTCTAGTTTTTATGTACCTATTATTCGTTTATTGCGACAGGAGCGTATCATGTTTCAAATAGAAGAAGAATTGAAGAAGCTACCGGCCAAGCCCGGAGTTTATATTATGAGGGATAAGAAGGATAATATAATCTATATCGGAAAAGCGGTTGTCCTGAAAAATAGGGTTAGGCAGTATTTCCAGAGCAGCCGTAACCTTACTCCAAAGATTCAACAGATGGTGGAGCATATTGATCATTTTGAGTATATCGTTACAGATTCTGAGTTGGAATCTTTGGTATTAGAATGTAATCTGATCAAGGAGCATTCGCCGAAATATAACACCAAGCTGAAGGATGACAAGTCCTATCCCTATATCCGTGTTACTGTGAATGAGGCATATCCCAGGGTACAGTTTGCGCGGGAGCTAAAGAAGGACAAATCCAAATACTTCGG
This sequence comes from Bacillota bacterium, assembly GCA_023435645.1. Taxonomy (GTDB): domain Bacteria; phylum Bacillota; class Clostridia; order Lachnospirales; family Lachnospiraceae; genus Mobilitalea. The sequence continues at coordinate 22,704 of JAEYRK010000042.1, read as the reverse complement.
TCCCTATACCAGCGCCGGTGCAGTGAAGGATATTCTGGAGCTGCTTCGGAAAATCTATAAGATTAGATCCTGCAGCCGGAATCTCCCGAAGGATATCGGCAAGGAACGACCCTGCCTGTATTATCATATGGGTCAGTGCGATGCACCCTGTCAGGGCTATATTTCTGAGGAGGACTATGGGGAAAATATTAATGAGGTAATGGAATTCCTCAATGGCAATTATACCAGAGTGGTAAAGGTGCTGGAGGACAGGATGAAGGAAGCCGTAGAGAACCTGGAGTTTGAAAAAGCTGCACAAATGAGGGATCTCCTAGGCAGTGTAAAGCAAATCGCCAGCAAGCAGAAAATTACGAATACAGACCAGGGAGATCGGGATATCATAGCCTTTGCCAAGGATAAGGACGAGGCTGTCGTACAGACATTTTTTATACGGGGAGGCAAGCTGATCGGAAGGGACCATTTCCACTTAAGCGGAGTAGAAGGAGAGACGGACAGTCAGATCATCACCAGCTTCGTAAAGCAATTCTATGCAGGAACACCTTATATTCCGAAGGAAATCTTACTAAGCTCAGAGCCGGAGGAAGAGGAGCTGATTGCTGACTGGCTCAGTTTGAGAAGGGGACAGAAGGTATATCTGAGGGTTCCGAAGAAGGGTGATAAGGAAAAGCTGGTGGAGCTGGCCAGGAAAAATGCAGAGCTGGTGCTATCTCAGGATATGGAAAAAATCAAAAGAGAGGAAGCAAGAACGACCGGAGCCCTCAGGGAGCTGGCAAACCATCTGGGGCTCCCGGTGATCAGTCGGATCGAATCCTTTGATATTTCCAATACCTCCGGCTTTGAGATGGTAGGATCCATGGTGGTCTATGAGAACGGAAAGCCCAAGAAGGCGGACTACCGCAAATTTAAAATCAAAACCATCCATGGTCCCGATGATTATGCCGCCATGGAAGAGATGCTGACGAGGCGATTCCTCCATGGGAAGAAGGAGCAGGAGGAGCTACGGGATAAGAAGCTGGATGAAGCCCTGGGTAGCTTTACGAAATACCCGGATCTGATTCTGATGGACGGCGGTAAGGGACAGGTCGGTGTTGCCTTAAGGGTACTGGAGGAATTACAGCTTGACATCGCTGTATGTGGCATGGTGAAGGATGATAATCATAGGACCAGAGGGCTTTTTTATCAGAATGAAGAGCTCCCAATCATAAAAAGCAGCGAGCTCTTCCACCTGATCACCAGGATTCAGGATGAAACTCATCGGTTTGCCATTGAGTATCACAGAACGCTTAGGCAGAAGCATCAGGTACATTCGATTCTGGATGATATATCAGGAATCGGACCCACCCGCAGAAGAGCCTTGATGAAGCATTTTAAATCCTTGGAGGCCATCCAGGCTGCTGAGGTTGAGGATATCATGAAGGTACCTGCCATGAACCGCAAAGCAGCGGAAGAGGTATATGACTTTTTTCATAACTCAGAAAGGTGAGGTAAGCATTTACACTGCCGGAAGAAAATGATAGAATATAAGGAAGAATGTAAACCGTAAGATAAGGGAAACTGCTGCACCATTTACAATTCACTTTGTAAGGAAAAGCTGACACCCAATTCCTGGGGGTCGGCGGTATGGAGGATTATTATGTATACAGTAGAGCTGGTACGATTAATTGAGAAAATGAATTTGGAGAATTGTACACCGGAAATTGATATTATGAGCATTAAGCTATCCCAGCCGGATGTAAACAGACCGGCGCTTCAGCTGGCAGGCTTCTATGACCATTTTGACTCGGAGCGGGTCCAGGTGATCGGACATGTCGAGCAAGCCTACATGCAGCAACGCAGTCAGGAGGAGCAGCTGAATATTATCAGTAGACTGATGGATTATAAGGTTCCCTGTATCATATTCTGTAGAAATATGGAGATATCGGAGGGGATGCTCCGTCTTGCGGTAGAGAAGGAGGTTCCGCTCCTTCGGACCTCGAAAACCACCTCCTCCTTTATGGCAGAGGTGATTCGCTGGCTGAATGTGGAGCTGGCTCCTAGAATTACGATTCATGGGGTGCTGGTTGATGTATACGGCGAGGGTATCCTGATTACGGGGGAGAGCGGAATCGGTAAGAGCGAAGCTGCCCTGGAGCTAATTAAACGAGGACACCGCTTAGTGGCAGATGATGTGGTAGAAATCAAAAAGGTCAGTGATGAAACCCTGATCGGGACATCACCGGACATTACCAGACATTTTATTGAGCTGAGGGGTATCGGAATCATAGATGTTAAGACTCTGTTCGGGGTGGAAAGTGTGAAGAATACGCAGGGAATTGATCTGGTGATTAAGCTGGAGGAATGGAACAGGGATAAGATGTATGACAGGCTGGGTCTGGAGGAAACCTATATTGAATACCTGGGGAATAAGGTAGTATGTCATTCCATTCCCATCCGTCCGGGCAGGAATCTGGCCATTATCTGTGAGGCTGCGGCTGTGAATTACCGCCAGAAGAAGATGGGTTACAATGCAGCACAGGAGCTGTACAACAGAGTAACCTATAATCTGAGGAAGGGTGATAGCTAGATGAAGCAGTTATGTTTTGGTGTAGATATCGGGGGAACGGCCGTTAAGGTGGGTTTATTTACTTCGGAAGGAGAGCTCCTTAAGAAATGGGAATTCGCCACGGAAAGAACCGGTGACGGCAGGGATATTCTCAGGGATGCAGCTAATTTTATTCTGGACAAGGTTGATGAGATGAGCCTGAAGCGGGATGAGATCACAGGAATTGGTGTTGGAGTACCCGGGCCGGTAAAGGATGACGGAGAGGTTCAGGAGCTGCCAAATTTGGGCCTGGGTCATTTTAATATCGAGGAAGCACTTGAGGAGCTGACCGGATTTCGGGTGAAGGCCGGGAATGATGCGAATGTTGCTGCCCTCGGAGAGCAATGGCAGGGAAGTGGTAAGGGCTATCAGAATATGGTCCTGGTAACACTTGGTACAGGAGTCGGTGGTGGCATCATCCTAAAGGGCACCATGCTGGCAGGAAGTAACGGAGCAGCCGGTGAAATCGGACATATCCTCGTAAATGAGCAGGAGGAAGCCTACTGCGGCTGTGGAAAAAGGGGCTGCCTGGAGCAATATGCTTCCGCAACAGGAATCGTAAGAATAGCGAAGGACCGGTTAGCTGCTTTTGCAGAGCCCAGTACACTCCGTAATCCGGAGGAATTGAGTGTAAAAAGAGTTTTTGATGCTGCGAAGGCAGGGGATGCACTGGCTAAAAAAGTAGTGGAGGAGGCCTTAAGATATCTGGGCTTGGCCTTATCACACATTGCTCAGGTGATCGATCCGGAGGTATTTGTTATCGGCGGCGGAGTATCCAAGGCGGGAGAAATCATCACGGATACGGTTAAGAGCTATTATGAGAAAAATGTCATGAATGCCTTAAAAAATAAGGAGTTTCGCTTGGCTACACTGGGCAATGATGCCGGAATCTATGGAAGTGCAAAACTGATTCTTGCATCAAACGAAGGGGTGCAGAATAAGGTATAAGTAGGTATGTGCAGCGATGCACAGACGTTAGTATAGATTAGGAGGTCACCTTTGGAGGATCAATTTTTACCGGAGTTACAACAGATATTACCTGCAGGACGGATCCTGACGAAGGAAAGGATGGAACACCATACTTCCCTTCATATCGGTGGAGAAGCCGACTATTTGGTTCTTCCTGCGAAGGAAGAGGAGATAAAAGAAGTCATTCTATTATGCAGGCAAGTAAAGCTTCCCTATTATATCATGGGGAACGGCAGCAATCTGCTGGTTGCAGATTCGGGATACCGTGGCTTAATCATGAAGTTAGGTGAGAATTATTCCGACATTTTGTTCACCCACGAAGGGATTGTTACTGCACAGGCAGGGGTACTACTGTCCAAGCTTGCCCATGAGGTTGCCGGACACTGCCTGACCGGATTTGAATTTGCTGCAGGAATACCCGGAACCCTGGGGGGTGCAGTCACAATGAATGCAGGCGCTTATGACGGAGAAATGAAGCATTGCCTCCTATCAGCCAGACTGATGGATCAGGAGGGAACGATAAGGACCTATAGCAATGAGGAGCTTCAGCTTGGCTATCGGACCAGCCTGCTACAGAAGGAGAAGCTCATCGTTTTAGATGCGACAATGAAGTTTTGCTCAGGAGATTACGATAAAATCACCGGCAGAATCAAGGAACTGAATTCCCTCCGAAGGGAAAAGCAGCCCCTCGAGCAATATAGTGCAGGAAGTACCTTTAAGAGGCCAGCCGGTCACTTCGCAGGAAAGCTGATTCATGATGCCGGCTTAAGAGGCTATTCTCTGGGAGGAGCACAGGTTTCCGAGAAGCATTGCGGCTTTCTTATCAATAAGGAGAATGCTACGGCCAGGGAATTTTTGGCCTTAATCATGGAAGTAATCAGAATCGTGGAGGAGACCTCCGGAGTGAGGCTCGAACCGGAGGTAAAGCTTTTGGGCTTTGAGGCTTCTGACCTCCGGTAATAGGATAAGGCCGGGATAACAAAGGTGTCCTAGGAGCATAACTAGGAACAGATCGGGACTGCCTTCGGGCCTGGTAATGCGAAACAAGAGAGGGTCAGGTATGATGAGGTTAGTCATTGTTACCGGGATGTCCGGTGCAGGGAAAAGTTCCGTTTTAAAGATGCTGGAGGATGCAGGGTATTTCTGCGTGGATAATCTGCCCATCCAGCTGGTTAAAAAATTTGTTAAGCTGAAGGAAATGAAGGTAAATCAGGAGAAGGTAGCCCTGGGGCTGGATATCCGCAGCGGGCTGGCGCTGAAGGAGCTGGATCATGTTCTGCAGGATTTAAGACGGGCCAAAGTGCCTTATGAAATCTTATTTCTGGATTGTTCTCCCGAGGTCCTAGTGAAACGATATAAGGAGACCAGGAGGACTCATCCCTTATCCGGTGCAGGCCGAGTGGATAAGGGAATTGAGCTGGAGCGGGAGGAGCTTGATTTTCTGAGGAAGAAGGCGGATATCATCATAGATACCAGCCATCTTCTGATTCGTGAGCTTAAGGAACAGATTTATAAAATCTATATGATGGATGAGAAATTCAGCAATTTCATCATAACCACGGTATCCTTTGGTTTTAAATATGGGATACCTGTGGATTCGGACCTCGTCTTTGATGTACGTTTTCTGCCAAATCCATTCTATATACCGGAGCTGAAGGCGAAGACCGGCAGGGATAATGAGGTCAGTAACTATGTAATGAACTCCGAGGCGGCAACGGAATTTCTGGATAAATTAACGGACATGCTCTTATTCTTAATACCTCACTACATTTCGGAGGGTAAAAACCAGTTGGTGGTAAGTATAGGCTGCACTGGGGGAAAGCATCGGTCCGTAACTCTGGTCCAGGAGCTGGCACGAAGGCTGGGCAGTTCGGAATACAGCTTGAAAATCGAGCATAGGGATATTGAAAAGGATCCAGGCTGATCAAAATAGCGGCAATATTTGCCTGCAGTGACAGGGAGGTTATTTATGTCATTTTCTAAGGATGTGAAGGAGGAGCTTTCCCTACAGCAGGGAGAAGCCAGACATTGTAGTCTTGCAGAACTGGCAGCAATCCTATCCTTTGGAGGAACTATAATCACTTCAGGAAAGGGATATTGCCTGAAACTGCAGACTGAAAGTCTGCTAGTTGCAAGAAAATACTTTACATTAATCAGAAAAACCTTTAATATAAGTATTGATGTTTCAATAAGGTATAATTTCCAAGGAAAAGAGAACCGTAATTATGTATTAATTCTATCAGATCATGATACGGTAATCCGAATCCTGCAGGCAGCAAAGCTTCCCTATGAAAATTTAACGGAGGGGGAGATCGGTAAGGCAAATCAGCTGATTGTCCAAAATGCGTGCTGTAAACGGGCATTTATCAGAGGGGCTTTCCTTACCTCCGGATCCATGAGTAATCCGAAGAAGTCCTACCATCTGGAAATTGTGGCAAATGATTCTGAGAAGGCTGAGCAGCTGCAAGGTATGATTCAAAGCTTCTCTATAGATGCTAAGATTGTAACAAGGAAGAAAAGCCATGTTGTTTATATTAAAGAAGGTTCCCAAATAGTAGATTTGTTGAATGTTATGGAAGCTCATGTGGCATTGATGGACCTGGAGAATGTCCGAATCCTGAAGGAAATGCGGAACCAGGTAAATCGCCAGGTCAATTGTGAGGCGGCCAATATCAACAAAACAGTGGTTGCGGCCTCGAAGCAGATAGAGGATATCATCTTTATCAGGGATAATCTTGGTTTCGGTGATCTGGCAGAGGGCTTAGAGGATATCGCAAAGCTTAGGATTCAGTATCCGGACGCATCCTTAAAGGAGCTTGGCGCGATGCTTACGCCGCCAATCGGTAAGTCGGGTGTTAATCATAGATTACGTAAATTAAGTATGATCGCTGAACGTATTCGGGAGCATAAGGAGGAAAACAGTTATGATAACGAAAGAAATAGTAATTAATATTCCTACTGGCCTGGAGGCCAGACCGGTTGCTTTGTTAGTACAGGTTGCCAGCCAGTACGAATGCAGCATCCATGTGGAGAGCAATGAAAAGAAGGTTAATGCGAAGAGTATTATGGGCATGATGAGTCTGGGGATTGCATCAGGAGAAAGTGTGACTGTGTCTGCAGATGGTCCGGACGAGATATCAGCCATTGAGAATATTGAAAAGTATCTGAGCAGTAAGTAAGGCAATAGCGCGAAGCAAGGGTGAGATTGTTAACGCTGGGTTTGTATTCCGTAATCGGACATAGAAGGTCCGTTTTCCTGAACACAAATTCAGCGTTTTTTCGGCAACTCTGTTGCAGTTGAGCCTTCCGGTCTTATATCTCATAAGAGGTCCGAAGGAAGGGAATGCTTTGGAGCGCATTTGTTGAGGACTTGTTAAGTGTTTTATTTATTTTCCTACCTTGTGTCCATTTTATGACACAAAAGTTTAATTAATTTGTAAGGAAATCAATTTATTTTTATGTTATAATAACAGCAATATGGATTATGCTAATACATATGAGGCGAAAAAGCGTTCATTAAAAAGAAAGGGGTGTATGATCGCGGTGGCAAATAACCGTAGAAAACCAAGAAAATCAAGAGGCAGATTGAAATGGATCATTCTGCTTGAAGTAGGAATACTTGTCCTTTTGTTTGGTACTTATTATATGATAACCACTTTGAATAAGGACCCGAAAACCGTAGGAGAAGTGAAGAATAATACAGAAAATGATTCACCGGGGGATAATAAGAGTCAACCGGATCCTAAGGAAACGCTGACTCCTGAGCAGAAGGAAGCATTGGCAGAGCAGGAAAGACTGCAGAAGGAAGCTGCCGAGAGGGAAGAGCTGATCGCACAGGCGAGACGTCTTACCCTCAGCTATGACTATGACGGTGCGATTGAGATGATCAAGGGCTATCAGGGGAAGGAAGGCGGATATCAGGTATATCCGGTCCTTACGAAGGCAATTACCGATATTGAGGCAGAGAAGGCCTCCCTGGTACTGTATGGTGGGTCCTATGATTCTGTTACCCAGTTTAACCATGTGTTCTTTCATTCCTTGATTGCGGATAATTCCCTTGCCTTTGACGGGGATTATGACGCAGCAGGCTATAATATGTATATGACAACCATATACGAATTTAAGCAAATGATGCAGGAAATGTATGAGGATGGATATATCCTGATCAGTATCCATGATATCGCCAAGGAGGTAACCTTGGAGGATGGTAGCAAGGTGTTTAAGGCCCAGGAGATTTATTTGCCTCCGGGGAAGAAGCCCTTTGTCCTATCACAGGATGATGTCAATTATTATGATTATATGGAAGGTGACGGCTTTGCCACACGGCTGGTAATCGGTGAGGATGGCAAGGTAACCTGTGAGATGAAGCTTCAGGACGGCACCATCACCTATGGCGCCTTTGACATGGTTCCGATTATTGATGAGTTTGTTGAGGAGCATCCGGATTTCTCCTATCGTGGGGCAAAGGGCATTATCGCTCTGACCGGCTATGAAGGTGCCCTGGGCTATCGTACAAACGATCCGACCTCACCGACCTATGAGCAGGATAAGCAAACTGCGAAAGCAGTAGCAGATGCAATGAAGGCAAATGGGTGGGAATTTGCTTCCCATAGCTGGGGTCATAAGAATATGCAGACCAGAACCTTCGCCCAGGTAGAGACAGATGCGAAGCGCTGGAGGGATGAGGTGGAGCCCATTACCGGACCCACGGATATCTTGATCTTCCCCTATGGAGTGGACATTGAGACCACGATGGGCCACTATAGCAGTGATAAGTTTGCTATGCTGAAGGAAATGGGCTTTGATTATTACTGTGGTGTGAACAAGGGTCCCTGGATGCACATTAAAGAGGATTATGTGAGAATGACCAGAAGACCGTTGGATGGACAGGCAATGCTGCAGTTCCCGGAAAGACTTACTGATTTATTTGATGATTTAAGTAAGATTATAGATCCGGAACGTCCTGCACGAGACTGGTAATGATAAGGAATCTCTCCTTGGAATTGGAGAGGTTCCTTTTTTATTACCGGTTTGCTGCACCGGGCAGTTACACGCTAATCGGAGGGACCTTTGGTATACTCAGCCGCTACGATTTCGGTGCACTTATATTGATAAAATCGTTGCTTCACACCTTCTGCAATGATACAATAGAATAGATTTAGACCAATACGAAGGAGTCGAAAGGAGGAAGGATATGAATTTTACCCACTTGCATCTACATACGGAATATAGTCTTCTGGATGGCTCCGGTAAAATTAAGGAGCTGGTGCTCCGTGCGAAGGAGCTGGGTATGGACAGTCTGTCCATAACAGATCATGGAGTAATGTATGGAGTCATTGATTTCTACAAGACCTGTGTGTCAGAGGATATCAAACCAATCATCGGCTGTGAGGTCTATGTGGCACCGAACTCCAGACTGGATCGGGAGACCGGAGCCTCCGAGGACCGCTATCATCATCTGGTGCTGCTGGCTGAGAATAATACAGGATACCAGAATCTGATGAAAATTGTATCCATCGGCTTCCTAGAGGGCTTTTATTATAAACCGAGAATAGATTATGAAATACTGAACCAGTATCATGAGGGGATCATTGCCTTAAGTGCCTGCCTCGGCGGAGAGGTCGCCTCAAACCTTCGGAGGGGCTTTTTTGCGGAGGCGAAGGAGGCTGCCCTTAAGCTGAGGAGGATCTTTGGGGAGAATCATTTCTTCCTGGAGCTTCAGGATCATGGACTTCCTGAGCAGAAAACCGTGAATCAAGGACTGATTCGGATGTCCCAGGAGACCGGAATTAAGCTGGTGGCGACGAATGACGTCCATTATACCTATGCAGAGGATGCGGATCCCCATGATATCCTGCTCTGCATCCAGACCCAGAAGAAGGTCAATGAGGAGAACAGGATGCGTTATGAGGGAGGGCAGTATTATCTGAAATCCCCGGAAGAGATGTATTCCGTCTTCCCCTATGCTAGGGAGGCCTTGGAGCAAGCCTATGAGATAGCGAAGCGTTGTAATGTTACGATTACCTTCGGAGAATACAAGCTCCCGGTCTATCCGGTTCCGGCTCCCTTCACTGCCTTCGAGTATCTGACTAGGCTTTGCAGAGAGGGCTTGGCCAACCGCTACAAGCAGGTATCGCAGGAGCTTTCAGAAAGACTGGACTTTGAGCTTAAGACCATTCAGGATATGGGCTTTGTGGATTATTTTCTGATTACCTGGGATTTCATCAAGTATGCGAAGGATCATGGTATTATGGTAGGTCCCGGCAGGGGCTCTGCTGCCGGCTCCATCGTGTCCTACTCCTTAGGGATCACGGATATTGATCCAATCAAATACAATCTGCTGTTTGAACGCTTCTTAAACCCCGAGCGTCTGACGATGCCCGATATAGATATTGATTTCTGCTATGAGCGCAGGCAGGAGGTAATCGATTATGTTACCGGAAAATACGGTAAGGATAAGGTGGTACAGATCGTTACCTTCGGAACCATGGCTGCCCGAGCTGTCATCCGGGATGTGGGTCGTGCCCTGGATCTTCCCTATGCTCAAGTGGATACTGTGGCGAAGATGATACCAACCGAGATCGGAATTACGATTGAGAAGGCGTTAAAATACAATACGGATTTGAATAAGCTGTATGAGAGTGATCCCGATGTAAAGTATCTGATTGATATGTCAAGAAGACTGGAGGGACTGCCCAGACATACCTCCATGCATGCTGCGGGAGTTGTAATCGGTAAGGAAAGCATTATGGAATATGTCCCCTTATCCAGATCCTCCGATGATTCCGTTACGACGCAGTTTCCGATGACTACCCTTGAGGAGCTGGGTCTTTTGAAGATGGATTTTTTGGGACTCAGAACGCTTACGGTGATTCAGAATGCGGTTGCTCTGGTGAATAAGAACCGGGACGCCTCGAATAAACTAAATATTAAGCAAATAGATTATAATGATAGTAAGGTATATGACTTAATCTCCTCCGCGAAGACTGAGGGGGTGTTCCAGCTGGAAAGCTCCGGGATGAAGAGCTTCATGAAGGAGCTGAAGCCCCGAACCCTGGAGGATATCATAGCAGGAATTGCACTCTATCGGCCGGGTCCGATGGATTTTATTCCGAAATACGTCAAGGGTAAGAATGAGGCGGGACAGGTGGTTTATGAATGCCCTCAGCTCCAGCCCATTCTGTCACCGACCTACGGCTGTATCGTATATCAGGAGCAGGTAATGCAGATTGTGCGGGACCTGGCAGGCTACAGCTATGGCCGCAGTGATCTGGTCCGCAGAGCCATGTCTAAGAAGAAGGAATCCGTAATGATCAAGGAGCGGCAGACCTTTGTCTATGGCAATGCAGAGGAAGGTGTACCGGGCTGTGTGAAGAACGGTATCCCGGAGACTGTAGCAAATCATATCTTTGATGAAATGATGGATTTTGCGAAATATGCCTTTAATAAATCCCATGCTGCAGCCTATGCGGTGGTTTCCTATGAAACGGCTTATTTAAAATGCTATTATCCGGTGGAATTTATGGCTGCACTGATGACCTCTGTCATTGATAATCCCGGCAAGGTATCAGAATACATCCATACCTGCAGGCAGATGGACATTCAGATTCTACCACCGGATATCAATGAGGGAGATGCAGTATTCACAGTATCAAACGGAGCGATTCGCTATGCTCTTTCTGCCATCAAGGGGCTGGGAAGACCGGTAATTGAGGCGATTGTGCAGGAGAGGGACGAGAACGGTCCCTATCAAAGCCTGAAGGATTTTGCAGCCCGTCTGTCGGGGAAGGAGGTTAATAAAAGAACCGTAGAGAGCTTTATTAAAGCTGGAGTGTTCAGTAATCTTCACCCGAACCGCAGACAACTGATGATGAGCTATATCCAGATCTTGGACCAGCTGGCGGCAGATAAGAAGAAATCCCTGACAGGCCAGATCACCCTATTTGATATGGAAGGGCAAGAGGAGCTAAGGGACTATGAAATGACCATGCCCGAGGTCAGCGAGTATAGTAAGGATCAGCTGCTTGCCTTAGAGAAGGAGGTACTCGGAATCTATGTGAGCGGGCATCCGCTGGAGGAATATGAGGAACGAATCCGAAAGAATGTCACGGCTTACTCCAATGACTTTCAGATAGAGGAGGAAACCGGGAGACCGAAGGCAGTGGATGGCAATACGGAAATGCTTGGCGGCATGATAATCGGTAAGACTGTCAAGTCAACGAGAAATAACAGCATGATGGCCTTTTTGATGCTGGAGGACCTGTTTGGAATTGTGGAGGTGATCCTGTTCCCGAAGGATTTTGAAAAATATAAACAGCTTCTGGAGCAGGATACCAAGATATTTGTTCGTGGCAGAGTGACTGTAGAGGAGGATAAGGCGGCGAAGCTGATCTGTCAGGAGATTATCCCCTTTGACAGTATTTTAAAGGAAATCTGGATCAAGTATCCCTGCGTCAAGGATTATCTGAAGGATGAGCCGGCACTGTTCTCCCTGCTGGGGGAATATGACGGGAATGATACGGTAACCATCTATTGCAGTGAAGAGAAGCAGATCAAAATACTGCCAAAAAGCAGGAGTACCAAAGCCGGAAAGGAATTGATTGACAGACTGAAGGCAATCTACCATGAAGAAAATATCCGAATCACAGAAAAGAGTATTGAAAATATGAAAAAAATGGTCTAGAATACTATAGACCTTAGATGAAGCGGAGGAAATAATATGGCAAATAAAGTAAATACCATAGGGGTATTAACAAGCGGCGGGGATGCGCCGGGTATGAATGCTGCCATCCGTGCAGTTGTCAGAACTGCATTGGGTGAAGGTATCCAGGTTAAGGGTATCAGAAGAGGTTATATGGGGCTATTGGAAGAGGATATCATTGATATGGATTCCAAGAGCGTATCGGATATCATTCAGCGCGGAGGAACCGTCCTCTATACGGCACGGTGCCCGGAATTCGTGAAACCGGAGGGGCAGGACAGAGGTGCCGAGATTTGTAAGAAGCATGGGATAGACGGACTGGTAGTCATTGGAGGCGATGGCTCCTTCAAGGGTGCCCAGGCGTTGGCGAAGCGTGGTGTGAATGCCGTAGGAATTCCCGGTACGATTGACCTGGATATTGCCTGTACGGATTATACCATCGGTTTTGATACTGCGGTCAACACAGCAATGGAGACCATCGATAAGGTAAGGGATACCTCCACCTCCCATGAGCGCTGCAGTATTATTGAGGTTATGGGCAGAAATGCCGGCTATATTGCCTTGTGGTGCGGTATCTCTAACGGAGCAGAGGAAATCCTGATTACAGAGCGTTATGATTATGATGAGCAGAGAATCATCAAAAAGATAAATAACAGACGAGAATCCGGGAAGAAGCATTATATCATTATCAATGCGGAGGGTATCGGTGATTCCTACGGAATGGCGAAGAGAATTGAAGCTGCGACCGGAATGGAGACCAGAGCTACAATCATTGGTCATGCCCAAAGAGGCGGAAGCCCAACTGCACGAGACCGCTATTATGGATCGGCCATGGGTGCAAAGGCTGTGGATATCCTGTGCGCCGGAGGAAGCAACCGAATCATCGCTCATATGCATGGGGAGTTCGTGGATTACGACATTGAAGAAGCACTGGCTATGACCAAGGATATCGACCAGTATATGTATGACCTGTCTAAGAGACTTTCCAAATAAAAGTTACGAACAATAGGAGCGGCAGCCTGCCTGATCGGCGGACATGTATTGCTTTTTACAGCAAGAGGAACCGGCTTGCCGGTACACTTGTCATGAGTAAAAACAGCGCGTTATTAAGATAACGCGCTTTTACTTATCTGAAAGCAGCGAATCATTCCAATGCTGGGGCAGCCTGAACAGAGCCAGAATGGAGTCCTTATGAGCAAAAAAATGAAGAAGCTTTTATCTTATTATCGGCCGTATTTGGGTTTATTCTATGCGGATTTATTCTTTGCCCTACTGGCTGCGGCAATCTCATTGGTATACCCGATGATAGTAAGATATATTACCAATGATATATTAGTAAACTATGAATTAGCACAGGCTTATCCGATGATTATTAAGCTGTTGTTTCTAATGCTCGGTCTCTTAGTGCTGGAATTTATCAGTAACTTCTTTACCACCTACCAGGGTCACATCATGGGGGCTAAGATGGAGTTCGATATGAGGAATGATCTCTTCATGCATTATCAGAAGCTTTCCTTTAACTTCTTTGATAATCAGAAGACCGGCCAGCTGATGTCCAGGATTACAAATGATTTATTTGATGTGACGGAGCTTTGTCATCATGGTCCCGAGGACATCGTAATCTCGGTGATAAAATTTGTAGGAGCCTTTATCATCTTAGTTCGGATTGATCTGTCCCTTACCTTAATAGTATTTGCTTTCCTTCCCATCATGCTTTTCTTTGCCCTTAAAATGAGAAAGAGGATGAGCAGAGCCTTTCGCAATAATAGAGAGAAGATAGCGGATATCAATGCGCGGATCGAAGATAATCTATCAGGAATCCGTGTCGTAAAATCCTTTGCCAATGAGGGCATGGAGATCGATAAATTCATGGAGGGGAATTCCAGATTTGTTGACAGCAAAAGAAAAAGCTATTGGAACATGTCCTGCTTTCACTCGGGTCTTTCCCTGTTCATAGGGCTAATCAATGTTGCAGTCATCGCTGGTGGAGGTCTGTTTATTACCCGTAAGGTGATTAATATCGGAGACCTCCTGACCTTTCTCCTCTACATTAATAATCTGATTGATCCGGTGAAGAAGCTGATTAATTTCACGGAGCAGTTCCAAAACGGCATGACCGGTTTTGATCGCTTCTTTGATCTTATGGAGGTTGAACCGGATATTGTTGACCAGCCGGAAGCACTGACCCTAAAGGAGGTAAAAGGTGAGATAGAATTCCAGCAGGTGGCATTTAAGTACAATGATACGGCAGCAGAGGTGTTCCGGGACATTAACCTGAAGGTGGAGGCTGGAGAATATGTTGCTCTGGTGGGGTCCTCCGGTGTAGGCAAGACGACCATGTGTAGCCTGATCCCAAGATTTTATGAGGTATCGGAGGGTAGCATCACCATCGATGGAATTGATATCAGAAGGATTAAGTTGAATTCCCTGCGAAAAAACATCGGAATTGTGCAGCAGGATGTCTATCTGTTTGCCGGTACAGTGATGGAGAATATCCGCTATGGTAAACCGGAGGCAACAGAGGAAGAAATTATGGAGGCTGCGAAGAATGCCAATGCCCATGACTTCATCCTGAGTCTTCCGGACGGATATCATACCTATATCGGACAGAGAGGGATTAAGCTGTCCGGCGGCCAGAAGCAGAGGCTAAGCATTGCCAGGGTATTCTTAAAAAATCCTCCGGTGCTTATATTTGATGAGGCTACCTCCTCTCTGGATAATGAGAGTGAGAAGGTGGTTCAGGATTCCTTAGAAAAGCTGGCGAAGAACAGGACAACCTTTGTCATTGCCCACAGACTGACTACAATCAAAAATGCAAAGAAGATTCTGGTGCTGACAGAGGAAGGAATTAAGGAGACCGGAAGCCATGAGGAGCTGCTGGCTATGAATGGAATCTATGCGGGTCTTTACCGCATGGCCTTTGACTCTAAAAATTCAACGACTTCCTTGGAGTTTAAGCCTTGACATAGAAGCTATGAAGGAATCCGGAACATAGTAGCATTGGCAAATCGACTCGGAAATATTCGTTCTTATTAATAATTTCAAAATTATTTGTAGGAACAACCATTTTTTTGGAACTTATGATATGGGTGCGGCGTCTAATCATCAGATAGCAAAGAGAAAGCAGCTTGCATCCATTTTATTATTTACATCCTCTATCAGAGCTTGTATACTATTGCCATACAGTATATGGAAGACAGATGATGATAAAGGTATAACTAATAGGGGGATAATAGGATGCAAAGAGAATTACGCAACGACAACTCCGAAGAATCACCTGCATATGACATAGAAACCTTAATGAGGCAATATGGTAACGATGTACTGCGGACAGCATACATGTATGTCAAGGATGTCCATACGGCAGAGGATATTTTTCAGGATGTTTTTATCAAGGTGAACCAGAAGCTTTCCACCTTTGAAGGGAATTCAAGCATTAAGACCTGGATCATTCGGATTACAATCAATACCTGCAAGGATTACCTAAAGAGTGCCTGGAACAGGCGGGTGGTACCGATGATGGAATATCAGGAGGATGCGATTGTCAGCGAAGCTGATTATGACGAAGTTGAGAAGCAGGATACGAAGCACCTGGTTAAGAATACGGTGCTAGCCTTACCTGAGAAATATAGGGATATCGTGCTTTGTGTTTATTTTCAGGATATGACCTTAACTGAGGCTGCCAAGACCTTAGGAATAGCGGAGGGCACCGCCAAGAGCCGGCTTTCACGAGCCAGGCTACGACTAAAAGAAGTGCTGGAGGGGAGGATTTCAGATGAGTTTTGATCAAAAGAAAAGCCGCACTACGGAACAAAATGAATGGAATATAAAATCACATCTGAACACTTCTCTTGATATGGATGGAATAAGTGTTTCAGAGGATTTAATCAATAGAACATTGGAAGCAATCAAAAAGCAATCACAGGAGACTTCGAATTCTTTGCCCCAGGTTCAGGAAGAGAAGCCCGAGAAAAAAGTAATACCGTGGTATCATTATGCCCGTAACATCGCTGCTGTGGCAGCGGCCGGACTGATTCTGGTGCTGGGAATTAACGGGCTGGGTCAGACGGGAAGAAAATCTGATCAGTCAGTGACAGATGGAAAGAAAGCAGACAACATCAGCTATGATATGGCAGCCAAGGAAGTAGCACCGGAAGCGACGGCTTCATCCAAGGAGGATAATGGCTCCACGATTGAATTTGCAGCAGATTCCTCTGAACGAATGGATGCGCTATACATTACCGGGGAGTCAAGCAACAATATGACGGGAGAAGAGGAAACAAATCATACTGCATTAACAACACAGGATACAGGAGCGGATATGAAGGCAGCAGGTGGAACATTGGATGATGACAATAAGGCAGAGGGAGACAGCCTACTCCTATCCTTCAGGGAAATCTGTCCGATCCCGCCGGAGACAGCGGAGTCCATTACATTGCTTGTAAATGCTTCTGAGGAAGAGCATAGCATCAGTGATCCGGATACAATCAATCAGTTTTATTACTTGATGGAAGGCTATGGATACGCATTGGGAGACAGCACCGAAGGTACCGTACAAATGACGATTACAATCATGGGAGCCGGTGAGATATGTACCTTAGAGCTGAAGGAAGGAATCATCGTAACAAGCTATGGGAATGGGACCTCCGTAGCGGTGAACAGCTTTAAAATCTCGGATGATAAAAAGCTCCTTGATGAACTGGTGGGATGGTATCAAACCAATTAAGAAGCCATAAAGATGATAAGAGGCACCTGACATTTCTCATACCGGCATGGAAGCCATGGCTATGGGAAATGTCAGGTGCCTCTTGTAATTACGATGCTATTTGTGGAACAGTATCATTTCATTATGAATGTTTACAGCTCATCTTCGGGGAGCTCGGGAGCCTCTGCAGCAGACTCGGCAGAATCCTCCTCGGAGGTGAAGCTGATGGGTACATACTCTCTACCCTCGGAATCCTTCTCTTCCTCATCCTCGGCATCAAAATCTTCAAAATCATCCTCAAACTCGTCAAAGTCATCAGAAGAATCTTTTTTGATTACGTTCTTATAGAGATAATAAGCACCCGCTGCGAGCGTTGCAACCGAGAGAGTACCAAATATAAACTTTCCAAGCTTCTTCATATAGGTGGCCATCCTTTCATAATTTAATTATTAATATGTTATAAATTATATACTGTTCTATTATTATAATTCTGTTTCAGGAAAAAATAAAGTAAAATATTATATCTAATTGAATATTTTACTAATAATAAGCTGAAAACGATTTCCATTGTGAAGAATTGACATAATTTTAATTTTTTGTTAATGTGAAGCTATACAGAAGCAAAGCCCAAAGGAGGAAATTACAGAATGGTATTCAGAAAGAGACTGGCCATGTTCTTGGTTCTGGCTATGGTGGTATCCGTAGCAACAGGCTGCACCGGCAAGGATAGACCGACTTCTACGGATCCGACCCCGACCCAAGCGCCGGAGGCTGATCCTAACGGAGCTTCGGCTATTACCGTTACCCCTGACCCTACCCCAACACCAGAAGCAACAGCTACCCCGATGGCAGTAGATTATAAGACTGCTGTAATCAAGGAGGTCTATGAAGACTATTTCTTGGTCGGAGGGGTAATTAACAGTCATGGAATGAGTAATCCCCTGGTTTCAGAAATCATCACAACGCATTTTAACAGTGTTACCATGGAAAATGAAATGAAGCCGGATTCTCTGCTGGATTACATGACCTCTGTTTCTGACCCGAGCTATGATGAAAGTCCAGCGATTAATTATAATACCCTTGACCGATGCTTGACCTATGCGAAGGATAACGGCTTGAAGATGAGAGGTCATACACTGATATGGCACAGTCAAACACCCCGCTGGTTCTTCACAGAAGGGTATTCAAAGAATGCGGATGCTCCTTTTGTTACGAAGGAGGTCATGCTGAAGCGTATGGAAAATTACATCCGGCAGGTACTGGACTATTGCCAGTCGAATTATCCGGGAATTGTTTATGCCTGGGATGTGGTAAATGAGGCAATCGAGGTGAGTAACGGACATAGGGAGGGCCTCAGGACCGAGGGAAGCTATTGGTATGCGGTAGTAGGGGATGAATTTATTGAGAAAGCCTTTGAATATGCAAGAAGATATGCAGACCCGGAGGTTAAGCTCTTCTACAATGATTATGGGACCGAGAATTCTCTGAAGGCTGCTGCGATTAAGAAGCTGGCGGCGAAGCTCAAGGAACAGGGTACGATTGACGGTATCGGTTTACAGACCCATATCAGCGTAGATTCCCCTTCCCTGAATGATATTGATACCACTGCCCGTTCCCTGGCAGAGCTTGGCTTAGAGCTTCAGGTGACTGAGCTGGATATGGGCATGGCTAGCAACACCGAGGAGGATCTGGCCAAGCAGGCTACCAGATACAGAAGACTGTTTCTCTACTTCAGGAAGTGGGTGGAGGACGGAATCAAACTGACGAATGTAACCTTCTGGGGGACTACGGATGACAGATCATGGCTGAATAAGGCCAATGCCCCCAGTTATCCGCTGCTCTTTGACCAGAACTTTGAGAAGAAGCCCGCTTATTACGGAGTGCTACAGGATCCGGAGATTAAGCTATACTAGAGGGCTGAGAATGGCCTTAGTCCCAAGAAATCCCTCTTAAGAAAATATTAAGTATTGCGACATGATTTTGACAAAGAATAATTGTTATGATACTATATATGGTAGAGGATATGATTTTACCACAAACTATAAGATGCGGTCGGGTAGCTGTATGGTCACCTGACACCAGAGACTGAAGAACTGAGGAGGAAGGTAGAATGAAAATGAGATACGGCAGGAAAATTGCCTTGATACTCTCACTGGCATTACTGTTACCGTTTCTGTTGGATCAGAATGCAGCCGATGCCTGGGCTGCTAAGACACCGACATTTGCGGTGAGTAAGTTTGAGATTGTTGGGGCGGGATCGACCTATCAGCTCGATATTAAGGACAAGGTAGCAGGGAGTAAATACAAATGGTCTTCCTCAAATACAAAGGTAGCCAAGGTGTCCAGCAAGGGTGTGGTTACTGCAGTCGGCAAGGGTACGGCGACCATTAAGTGTGTGATTACCTACCCTACATCCAAGACAAAGACGATTACCAGCAAGGCAACAGTGATCGTACCTGCGGAGGAGATCAGAATCAATAATGCAGTTGAGGTGAACGGAGCCCATATTCTTCTGGTGGGTGAAAAGTTTGACTTTAACAGGGATATTGTTCCCGCAGGCTCCTCTTATATTACCAACTGGTCCATCGGTGGTGGGGACGCAACCTGTATCCGGATTGATGATTCCGAAGCCGGAACCGTAACCGCTTTAAAGCCCGGCAAGGTAATCCTTAAGGCAACTGCTGCAAAAACAACAAAGGCAGAGGATATCAAGAAAAGCATTATCAATGATGCGATTATTATTGAGGTAAAGGTACCGACGGCAACGGTGAATTCAGCAGAAATCATCGGCAGCACAGAGATCAGAGTTGTATTTGACAGCCCTGTGGATCCCAGCACTGTCGTTGGCAACAATAACTCCTTATCTAGCAATATAGAGTTAACCCTCGGCAAGAATGTGAAGGGTGTGCTGGCAAAGGATCCTGGTGTACTGAAGGCCAGCCTGTCAACTGACGGTAAGATCCTTACCATTACTTCTCAGAATATGTTTGACGGCGAGTATGGAATTAGCATTACCTCCAATGTCAAGACGACCGGCGGAGTAGCAATTGAAGCATACAGCAAGAAGCTTAGCTTTGTGGATACCATAGGACCTACGATTAAGAGCGTTATTTTGGATGACTCCGGACTGATTGCAACTATCATGTTCAGTGAAGCAGTTGACTTCACAAATTTGAAGGTTTCCAATGCTACCCTGCTTACCGGCAGCAATGCGGATCCGTCCACAATCAGTAAACTGAATAATCGCCTGAACTATGTGGCAAGCACGGATAAGAAGTCCTTAACGATTAATCTGTCCAGTATCGTAGCTGCAGACCATGGGAAGCCCTTCCTGGTTACCTTCAGCGGTATTAAGGACCTGGCAGGTAATATGCCTCCTACCTATACCCTGACGGCAACGATCATAACAGACACATCACCGAGGCCCCAGGCAAGACCTTTTAGGGCGGTGAGGACCTCCTATAATACGCTAACAGTTACCTTTGATCGGGCGATCCGCCAGCCGGGCTATGTCATGATTAATAATGGCGGAATGCATCCAGGAGTGGTTGACACTGCGGATAATAAGATGGTGCATTATACCTTCAGTGATGCGGAAGCAGCCTTATCCGGAATCCAGCCTGTATCTGTGATTAATTGGAGCGGTTATAATGTGGCAGCTACAGACACCTTTGCAAATGAGCCCTATCGTTTCCCGGGAATTGATTTTACTGCGGATAAGACAAGTCCTGTGTTAATCAATTACTCCTATGATCCTGAGACCAGTATCATGACCCTGACCTATAACGAGAGTGTAACGCTGACCACACCGAATGGGATTTTCTCCAGTTACCTGCAGACAGTCACGGATGAGATTTTCTCCGGAACAAATATTACCTACACGAAACTGGAATCCACGGACAGCAGAGTAATTAAGCTGCTCATCGGGAACATGACCTTAATAGGAACCTATACCTTCTCCATTGATTATGGCTTTGTCGTTGATAATTTCAGAAACTATAATCTGAGAACGGATAATATCACTCTTAGTAACACCGGTGGTAGTGCTACGGAGCTTCCCGGACCATATTTGATTATGCAATCCACGACGAACCTTAGCCAGATTCACATCGAATTTGCCAATATGCTGGATGTAGCCTCTGCTACGAATATTGCGAACTACAATATTCCGGGAGTTACGATCGTATCGGCTGTTCTTACGAAGAACAATAAGGCGAGTGGCGCTACCGTGGTCCTGACAGTGGCGGACGGCTCCATTGGTGTCACCCTGGAAAGACCAATTACGATTAAGGGAGTCAAGGGATATAACGGAAGCTATTCAGAGATGGAAACCTTCCCGGCCCAGATGGTAGAGCTGAAGGATAATAAGAAGCCGAATCTGCTGGGCAATCCTGAGTATGACAAGAAGGCATTGAATGTAATTAAGATGAACTTCAGTGAGGAAATGAAGGGCTCCATCACAGTCAGGGTTACCCAAATCGGTACGACTACGATTGAGATTCCGAATGATCCAACCATCAATGGCAGTACGGTAAATCTCACCCTTGGCTTTATACCAAGCACGGGGTCCCTCCTAAGGATTGAAATACTGAGTAATAACTTAACCGATGTTAGCGGCAACCAGGTAGCAGCTATGCTTCCACAGTATAGTGTTTATGTCTCACATTAATGCAGGGGCCATCCCAAGAACTGATAATTAAATCTGAGGTACTCTCAAAGAACATCAGCTTTGAGAGTACCGATGCAAAGGAGAATGTGGATGTACGTATTTAAGGATGAGTATAAAACCGGTATCGATAAGATTGATGAGGAACATAAAAGATTATTTGAAATAGCTGACCAGGTTTATGAAGTGCTTATGGATGAATTCATACCGGATAAGTACGATTATATTGTTGAAATATTAAATGAGCTGAAGGACTATGCAGAAACTCATTTTACCAATGAAGAGGAGTATATGGCAAGTATCGGCTACAAGAAGCTGTTTACCCATAAGGTTGAGCATCATGATTTCATTGAGAAGCTGAATGAATACGATTTAGATGCCATCGATGAGAATCAGAAGGAAGCAATTATGGAGCTCTTAACCTTCCTCAGCAACTGGCTGGTAGACCATATATTAAAGAATGACAAACAGATCGGATTATAACACAAAGTTCTGACAGAAATAATGAGCGAACAGCCCGATCCCCCGAACTACCGGTAGCAACCGAGTTCGGGGGATTTTTTGTATCGCAGATAAAATAAACAACCTGCTATGCAGGTCTGTCCCCAGTTGCTTTGGTTTCCATTGGTGGACGATAAACAGATTGCTTTTCGCCCTGCTGATGAGAATTCTTATCTGCTGAAAGAAGAACAACACAACTAAAAAAATACATGTCCGAAAATGGCCGGAATTATTTTGGAAATATGATATAATGTAATTATACTCCGAAAGGAGGTTGATCATATGACGGAAGCCAACCGATGTTGCAATAAGAAAAGCGCTTGCACCTCGTTCGGAAAAAGAAATGCTCTTGTTAAGTGAAAAATGGCGTCCATTTAGAAGCTACGCAAGGATCAATTTATGGAATTCTTGATAAGGAGAAAATCATGTATTATAGAACGAACTATTCGTCACCTCTTGGTGAAATGCTTCTTGCAAGCGATGGGGAAAATCTCATTGGTTTATGGCTAAAGGGTCAAAAATATCATGGTGGCGATCTAAAAGGTGAAATGATCCAAAAGGATGATTTACCTGTATTCACT
>JAEYRK010000091.1 GCA_023435645.1 Bacillota bacterium | reverse complement strand
TGTAGGTGGTTGTAAACATTATATCAGGAATCAGCCAGATTTACCCGAAATAATATGATGTTTTCAAGGTTTTTTAAAGGTCAGTGGAATTTAGTACTTCACCGGAATTAACTTTTTCAAGTCAGCTCCATATCCTTAGGGCTAAGGGATCGGATTGAGCAAATAATTCAACATATTGCATAATATAATGAACTAAGGATTGATAAAGGAAAGCTTTCATGAGTACTATGACACAACTCATTTCTCAATACGGCCTCATTGCCGTATTTTTCATCATTTTGCTGGAATATGCATGTTTTCCCATATCCAGCGAAATCGTTCTGCCCTTCTCCGGAGCTGTGGCTTCGATTAGTCAGATACCGTTTCTGGTCATACTTCCTCTGAGTATTTTGGCAGGCTTAATTGGAACAGGAATCTGCTTTACCATCGGTTGGTTCGGCGGTGGAGCCCTTCTTCATGCCATCAAACGTAAGTTTCCGAAATCCGCCAAACCAATTGACTCCTCTTATGAAAAGTTCTTAAGAAATTCCACTTCAGCAGTTTGTATCGGACGGGTCATTCCCTTGGTCCGTACTTATATTGCCCTGGTGGCAGGCTCTGCGAGAATGAATCCCGTAGCCTACTTTACCTCCTCCCTGTTGGGCATCACCGTCTGGAACACCCTGCTGATCGGTTTGGGCTATAGCCTGCAGGCAAATTACGGCCGAGTTGCCGGCTATTATGGAAGGTATAAGAATCATCTGATTCCGGTCCTAGCAGTCTTTCTGGGGATATTGATCTCTAAAAAAATATTTCGAAGGATTATGAAAAGAAACCGAATCCAGGTAGAAGCAGAAAACCGGTCGGCTAAGCACAAAAAAAGAGTACCCCCTCCTGACTGTAAGGAGGATACGGAGTGCTGAGCACCCGATTCCACCAATCACCATAGGGAATACCCTTACTTTTTGGTCAATCTGTTCTGTTTTATTGAAACTTTTCTATCAAATCACTATCTCATAGAAATCGGGACAATCATGACCCATCGATTTCGACTTTTCTTTCTATATCCTCTGTGTTATGCTGCATAACGACGGATTTTCCCTTCCATTTGCCTGATAGCACTCTTAGAGTTCCCATAATGCCGGTGATAAACCAGGTTAAGGCGGTAGCCCAGAAGATCCCCTTAAAGCCAATTTGAGCCGCTATCATACCGGAAAAGGCAACCCTGCAGATGACCTCAGTTAAGCCCATAACCATAGGTATTTGGATATCGCCCGATCCACTTAAGAAATTCCTTGTAATAAAAATCATCCCGACGAAGGTATAGAAGAAGCTGGTTATCCTGATTCCCTGTACCCCATAGCTCACCACCTCGATGTCCTCCTTCTTCGTAAAAAGTCTCATCAGGTATTCTCCACCGAAATATAGAGTCGGAAGCATAATTAGACTGAATATAATGATAATCACCGTTGCCGATTTCATGCCCTTCTTGACCCTGTCAATATTACCGGCCCCCACATTTTGACCCGTAAAGGAGGCCACTGCCGCTCCCAGGGACATACCGGGCTGAAGGACGAGCATCTCGATCCTGCTTACCACCGAAGCGGCTGCCATAATGGTCTCCTGAAAGCCATTGATGACTCCCTGTAATACCATCATGGAAACGGATACGAAGGAATTTTGCAGTGCTACCGGGATACCCAGACGGATGCATTTGCGGAAGATTGCACCATCCGGTTTAAATTCTTTTATCGGTACCCTTAAAAGCTTTACCCTTGCCATTGCATATACAATGCAACCAATGGCTGCGATCCACTGTGAGATAATGGTAGCGATCGCTACACCGGCCACTCCCCAATGAAAGACCAGTACAAAAATCAGATCCAGCGCTACATTGATCATACTGGCGATGATAAGAAAAATTAATGGTGTTGTGGAATCGCCCAATGCTCTCAGAACAGCAGCCATTCCGTTATAGCAGGCTACTCCCAAAATGCCTGCATAGGTAATCTTCATATAGAGATCTGACATATCAATGACATTTGCCGGGGTATTCAAAAGCTCCAGCATCCAACGACTTGTCAGAAAGCCTATTGTACCCATAATCAGGGAAGCACCGATTACGATATAAACTGCTGTCACAAAGCCCTTTCTTACACTATCATAATCCTTCGCCCCAAAAAATTGTGAAATAACGATGGAGATTCCCGCTGACAAACCAAAGGTCAAACCAAAAATCAAAAAAATCAGAGAGCTTGTGGCCCCCACCGCCGCTAACGCATCATAACTAACGAATTTACCAACAACAATAGAATCCACCATGTTATAAAACTGTTGGAACAGATTTCCGATCAGCATCGGTAACGAAAATTTTAAGATTAGCTTGGTTGGCGATCCGTAGGTCATATCTCGAGTGATTGATCTATTCATAGTACACCTCTTTCCACTCTTTTGATTAGTAGAGTATATACCATTCATTCTTAATAAGTAAATGTTTTATTTCATATTATTTATGTTGTATCATGTCACCAGGTTTCCTATTCATATACAATCTTACCTCACCTATTAATCATAAATCCTTGCCGTCTTATTTACCTAATCATACCGAATCATCTTTCATTCCTGCTCACATATCTATTCATCAATCCTTTCCTGTATCCCAATCATAATCCCATCCCTGTCTCATATAATTTAAAGAAGATTGCCCAACCATGGAGGGTACTATGCAATGGCATACAATGTCCATAGAAGAAACTCTTAAGGAGCTTAATACCAGTATTGAACAGGGTCTATCAGTCAAGGAGGCGAAGCATCGACAGCAGACCTACGGGAAAAATATTTTAGAGGTTAAGAAAGGAAAGAGTTTATTTAGTAAGTTCCTATCTCAGTTCGCTGATTTCATGATAATCATACTGATCTGTGCTGCAGTCCTATCCCTTGTGGTATCCTACCTGGACGGGGCACCTGACTTTGTCGATCCTGTTATTATTATGCTAATCATTATCCTAAATGCTACCTTAGGTGTTCTTCAGGAAACCAAGGCAGAGAAAGCTCTTGAGGCACTAAAGAAGCTATCTGCTCCTAGTGCTCATGTACTCAGAGATAAGAAAATCCAGGAAATCGATGCCTCCGAGCTGGTACCGGGAGATATTATTCATCTGGAGACCGGATGTTTCATCCCAGCGGATGCAAGATTACTTACCTCAGTAAATTTAAGGGTTGAGGAAGCATCCCTTACCGGCGAATCCCATCCGGTAGAGAAGCAGGCGGAGCTCCGATTGAAGCCGGATACAAATCTAGCCGATAGGATTAACCTTGTCATGTCAACCAGTACGGTAATCTATGGTAGAGGCCTGGCGGTTGTCACTGGAACAGGCATGAATACTCAGGTTGGACACATCGCCCGGCTGATTATGGAGGATGATACCCCCATGACCCCTCTACAGAAGAGACTGGCGAAGACCGGAAAGGTACTTGGCACTGCAGCCCTGATCATCTGTATCATTATTTTTGTCCTTGGTATTCTTAAGAGGCTGCCGGTTTTTGATATGTTCATGACCTCAGTCAGTCTGGCAGTGGCTGCTATTCCCGAAGGTCTTCCTGCGATTGTTACCATCATGCTATCCCTTGGTGTACAGCGCATGGCGAAGAAAAATGCCGTTATCAGAAAGCTTCCAGCCGTTGAGACCCTGGGGAGTGCCACTGTCATTTGCTCTGACAAGACAGGAACCCTGACCCAGAATGTTATGACCGTGACTGAGATAAGCTCCTTGAATGGTATGGAGAAGATGGCTAGCGAGTTCGCTTCCTTTCTCCTTTCCCATGCTGCGCTCTGTAATGATGCCATTCTGCAGCTGGAGAAGCAGCAGGTTAACCTTAGCGGTGAGCCAACAGAAAAAGCACTGGTCCTAGCTGCCTATCATGCTGGAGCTAATAAGTTAAATTTAGATTCAACTTATAAAAGAGTCTATGAGATTCCCTTTGATTCCACCCGCAAGCTAATGACTACCGTTCATAAATCACCGGATTCTACCTATCGGAGTATCACAAAAGGTGCCTTCGACTTTCTATTGCCTCACTGCACCCATATCTATCAAAATGGAAAGCAGTATCCCCTAACGGCTATTGATAAAAGAAAGCTGACCGCTATCAATAATTCCATGACGGAACGGGCACTTAGAGTCATCGCTGTATCCTATAAAGATATTCCGGCTCCGGATAAGAAGCTCCTTCCCTCTGAACTGGAGAACGGTCTGACCATCATCGGACTGATTGGAATGATTGATCCTCCCAGGGAGGAAGTAAAGGATGCTGTACTCCTCTGCCGTCAGGCAGGAATCAAGCCGGTTATGATTACCGGTGATCATGTCCTGACTGCCAAAGCCATTGCTAAGGAGCTCGGTATTCTCTCCAGTCAGAGTGAAGCAATCACCGGTGAGGAGCTGTCAAAAATGGATACCGACAGCTTAAGCCAGATCATCGATAAATATAGTGTATTTGCAAGAGTTTCTCCTGAGCATAAGGTCAGGATTGTGAAGGCCTTCCAAAGCAGAGGTGAAGTGGTAGCTATGACCGGAGACGGAGTCAATGATGCACCGGCTTTGAAGGCTGCTGATATCGGCTGTGCGATGGGTATTACAGGAACTGACGTAGCAAAGAATGCTTCCGATATGATTCTGACGGATGACAATTTTGCAACCATCGTATCCGCAGTGAAGGAAGGACGGGGTATTTATGATAATATTCGAAAGGCTGTGCATTTCCTTCTATCCAGCAATATCGGTGAGATACTGACGATTTTCGTCGCCATTCTTCTTGGCCTGCCAACGCCGCTCGTAGCTGTCCAGCTCCTCTGGGTAAATCTGGTGACTGATTCTCTTCCGGCCATCTCCCTGGGAGTTGAGCCTACACCTAAGGATATTATGAAGAAGAAACCAATTCCTCCCAACAAGGGGATGTTTGCTGACGGTCTAGCCATCCAAATTCTATTAGAGGGTGTGATGATTGGCTCTCTAGCCTTAGTTGCCTTTGTGATTGGCTTCCGTTTCTATGACCAAGGGGCCCTCTTTGATTCTCTGTCTCATCAGCTAGGCTCCGGTGGGGAAGCAGGCACATTCGTTCCCTGGGCAGGCAGGACAATGGCCTTTGCTGTCCTAAGTCTGTCTCAACTGTTTCATGCCTTTAATATGAGGAGCAATCATTCTCTGGCAGAGATTGGATTATTCACCAATCGTAAGCTGGTTTACTCCTTCCTCATATGCTCTACTCTGCAGATTATTGTAATCACCATTCCATCCCTGGCTACAATCTTTCAGGTGGTTCCACTAAGCTTCAGACAATGGGCGATTGTACTGCTCCTGTCCATGGTCCCGATACTCGCAGTTGAGCTTCAGAAGAAGATAAATGCAGTATTTAAAAATCAGCAAGAGAAGTAGATGGCAGAAAACTTGGCAGAAAACTTGTACATAAATCCCCTTGAACATTTCCATTTTTCGTTATATAGTTATATCGTACTTATTTATACTTTTGAGGTGTTGGCATGGATAATAAGAAGGTGAAAGATGATGCTCCGGTTAAGCCGTTTGATGATTCCATCTGGGACAGATGGAGTATGTATGACAACATGCCTTATGTTTGGGACACAGACCTGAGCTATTACAACCGATACGCATTGGAAAGTGGTAATGTTATTAAAGCCTCCCGTTGTCTGATGAAGGAACCCTATGAAGTAAAAAACTAAAGAAAAATCGAAGGATGTTGCAGATCCAAGGAAAGCCGGATCAGAGAGCCACCTTCTTACATCGCAAATATAAGCTTTGGCTCCGTAATAGGAATAATCCTATCCCGGAGCCATTTGTTTGCTTATGAGTCTGATTGATTCCCTATACTCTGAAGGCGTCTCTTCCCAGGTATCTGGCTGCATTGCCCAGCTCCTGCTCTATTCTTAATAGCTGATTATATTTTGCCACACGATCTGTTCTGGAGGGTGCACCGGTCTTAATCTGACCTGCATTGGTTGCTACAGCGATGTCTGCAAGGGTTACATCCTCTGTTTCTCCGCTCCGATGGGAAACCACTGCAGTCCACCGATTGTTCTTTGCCATCTCAATCGCATCCAGAGTTTCAGTCAGAGAGCCAATCTGATTCACCTTGATCAGAACCGAATTAGATATTCCCTGACGAATGCCTTCCTGAATCCGATTGGTATTTGTAACGAACAGGTCATCACCGACCAGCTGAACCTTGTGTCCGATCCGGTCCGTCAGAAGCTTCCAGCCCTTCCAGTCCTCTTCTGACAGTCCATCCTCCAATGAAATAACAGGATATTTGCTGCAGACCTGATCCCAGAAGTCCACCATCTCTTCCACAGTCTTATATTCTCCGGCTTTCCAGAACAGATAGTCCCCTTCTCTTCCGGCCTTCTTTGCCTCATCATACATTTCAGTCGCCGCCGCATCAATTGCAATAAAGAAATCAGCACCGGGACGATAGCCTGCAGCCTCAACGGCCTTTACAATATAGTCCAGTGCCTCGGTATCACTCTTGAATTTCGGTGCAAAGCCTCCTTCATCTCCTACTGCAGTGACATAGCCATCATTCTTTAACAGCTTCTTCAGGGTGTGGAATATGGTAGCACTCTGCTCTAATGCCTCTGAGAAGCTTGTCGCACCCACGGGCATAATCATGAACTCTTGAATATTCAGACTGGAGTCAGCATGCTTACCTCCATTGATGATATTCATCATCGGAACGGGTAAGGTCTTAGCATTCACACCACCAAGATAACGATATAGCGGAAGCTTTAAGGATGCAGCTGCTGCCTTAGCTGCTGCCATGGATACACCCAGAATTGCATTTGCTCCTAGCTTACCCTTATTTTCCGTGCCGTCCAGCGTTATCATTTTTTCATCTATTGCAGCCTGATCACAGACCTCCATCCCCTTTAGGGCTGAGGCGATTACAGTATTCACATTATCCACTGCTTTCCTGACACCGTTTCCAAGATATCTGCTCTTATCACCATCCCGAAGCTCTACTGCTTCAAAGGCTCCTGTAGAAGCACCGGAGGGAACTGCTGCCCTGCCAATACTGCCGTCAGCCAAAATCACCTCAGCCTCCACGGTAGGATTCCCTCTGGAATCGAGTATTTCCCTTCCTATTACCTGTTCAATGACCCTGTTTTTCATAATCTATCTTCCTTCCTTCCATTAATTATATGCTTTTTTATGGCATTCTTCCCTGATATTATCTGCTCTAAAATGGAAAGTATTCTCCATATCTAATAGTTATCATGTTCGCATCCATCCGTCTGTGATTTAAATCACATTTTAATATCATCTTTACTTAGCAAAGCCATGGTGTTATATTATGGTAAGTGGATTACTATTTTATTCTATAAGATTTTACTCCCCTCGGCAAGTGCAAAGATTCTACGATCAAGGATATGGTATATATTGGTTTACTATGCCGAGTAATAATTGAAATACTAATGAAAGAATGAGCTTGAGAATGATATTATTCAATAGGAGGTTACAATGAGTAAGACATTTGTAAAATTACAACCCTATCTTGATAAATCTATGGCCCTACAGACTGCCAGAAGTTTGTTTGATTGGGATGATCAGACCTTAGCGCCCTATGAAGCTACAGATTATACCTCGAAGGTCATTGGAATCTTATCCGATGAGTATATGAAGAGCCTGATCAATGATGATGTCAAAAAGCTGCTTAAGAAGCTCCAAGAGGAAGCTGAGCAGGAGGAGCTGACGGACACCGAGAAAGCGATTGTGAAGGAAATCAATAAAAAATATGAGGAGCTGGAAAGTATCCCCCCTGAGGAATACCGGGCCTTCATCGAGCTGACCTCCATCTCGAGCCGGAAATGGTCCAAGGCCAGGAAGGACAACAAATTCGAGGATTTTGCACCCTACCTGAAAAAGGTCATCGATTATAAGAAGAAATTTGCCGGTTACCGCGCCAAAAAGGGCCAGGAGCCCTATGAGGTATTATTGGCGGATTATGAGGAATGCTTTGGGATCAAGGATCTTGATCTCTTCTTTGAGAAAATAAAGCAGGAGGTGATTCCCTTATTAAAGGAGGTCGCCAAAAAGGCAGAGACCATTGATAAAAGCTATAATTATTTAACATATGATATCGAGAAGCAGAAGGAATTCTGTAAATTCTTAAGCGGCTATGTGGGCTTTGATTTTAATCGCGGTGTGATCGCGGAAAGTGCCCATCCCTTTACCATGCAGCTGCATAATCATGATGTCCGTATCACCGACCGATATATGGAGGATAACCTGGAAAGTGCCATGTTCTCCATCATCCATGAAACAGGTCATGCCATCTATGAGATGAATATTGATGATGCTCTGACTCAGACTCCTGTGGGAGGCGGGGCTTCCATGGGGATGCACGAATCACAGTCCCGGTTCTATGAGAATGTGATTGGACGGAGCAAAGCCTTCTGGACACCAATTTATGATAAGCTGGTGGAGACCTATCCTGAGAATCTTAAAAATATCAGTCTGGACCACTTTATCCAGGGAATTAACAAGGCAGCACCCAGCCTGATCCGTACGGAAGCAGATGAACTCTCCTATACCCTCCATATTATTATCCGCTATGAGATAGAGAAGCTTATTTTCAGTGAGGATGTAGATGTGAATCAGCTCCCTGAGATATGGAACAAGAAATATCAGGACTATATGGGAATCACACCTCCCGATGATACCCAGGGAATTCTGCAGGATACCCATTGGTCTTGGGGTGAATTCGGATATTTCCCCTCCTATGCAGTGGGAACTGCAGTAGCATCCCAGCTCTACTATAAAATGCTGGAGATTATGCCTCTAGAAGAATATCTGAAGGAGGGTAACCTTACTCCAATCCGGGAATTCCTGCGGGATCAGGTTCATAAATACGGAGCTACGAAGAATACGAACCAGATTCTTAAGGATGTCACAGGAGAAGAATTCAATGCAGATTATTATGTAAAATATCTTAAGGATAAATATACTGCACTATATCAGCTTTAGCCATCAAGGTGAACCATTTTTTTAGGTACCTTATACAGAAGAATAAAGGCTGTTGATGCTTAATTTAAGGATGAATTCCACATTCGCCGGATTATGCTTCAACAGCCTTTCTGCTTACATCCCTTAGTGAATGTGAATAATGAAGGGCAATAAAATGATTATTTAGTAGTATTAGTGTATAAATATAAATTTTTGCTTGCATTCCATAAGAAAACAAGATATGATAAAGCTAATCAAAAATCGGCTGTCTTTTGTTGGAAGGCGGTTGAATAAAGCCATAGAGATGTTCTACTGGTAAATCTATTGATAGAAAAGAGGCGAGAATATGAAGCTTTGGGGCGGGCGCTTTACCAAAAATACCGATCAACTGGTTCATAATTTTCATGCATCCATATCCTTTGACCAAAAATTCTTCCGCCAGGATATCGAAGGAAGTATTGCCCATGTAAAGATGCTGGCGAAGCAAGGAATTATCGATAAATCAGAGATGGATTGCATCATTACGGGTCTATCCGGCATTCTTGAGGATATCATAGACGGTAGTCTGACGATTGATACTGAGCATGAGGATATTCACAGCTTTGTAGAAGCACATCTGATCAATCGGATCGGTGAGGCAGGTAAGAAGCTGCATACCGGAAGAAGTCGAAATGATCAGGTAGCCTTGGATATGAAGCTTTATATCCGAGATGAGATCAATGAGCTGGATGATCTGCTGAAGAAGCTTCTGCTTACTCTGCATGGGATTATGAAGGAGCATCTAGGAACCTTTATGCCGGGCTTTACCCATCTCCAGAAAGCACAGCCTGTCACCCTTGCCCATCATATCGGTGCATATTTTGAAATGTTTAAAAGAGATCGTGCAAGGTTAGCTGACTGCAAGGCTCGAATGAATTATTCGCCCTTAGGATCCGGTGCCTTAGCCGGTACCACATATCCTTTGGATCGTGAATATACTGCCGAATTGCTGGGCTTTAGCGGACCCACCCTAAACAGTATGGATGGAGTCTCCGACAGAGATTATCTGATCGAGCTCTTAAGTGCACTCTCAACCATCATGATGCACCTGAGTCGTTTTTGCGAGGAGATCATCCTATGGAACAGTAACGAATATAGATTTATTGAACTGGATGATGCCTATTCTACCGGCTCCTCCATCATGCCACAGAAGAAAAATCCTGATGTTGCCGAGCTGGTAAGGGGTAAGACCGGACGGGTTTATGGTGCGCTGCTCTCTCTGCTTACCACAATGAAGGGGCTTCCACTAGCCTACAATAAGGATATGCAAGAGGATAAGGAGCTTACCTTCGACGCAATCGATACTGTTAAGGGATGCCTGTCTTTATTTCATGGCATGGTTGCGACGATGCGTTTTCATAAAGAGGTCATGGCTAGCAGTGCTGAAAGTGGCTTTACCAACGCCACGGATGCCGCTGATTATCTGGTCGGTAAGGGGGTACCCTTTCGGGATGCCCATGGGATCATCGGTCAGCTGGTCCTCTACTGTATTGACAGGAAGGTCTCTCTGCAGGAGCTGAGCCTGGAGGAATATAAGGCCATCAGCCCAATATTCGAGCAGGATATTTATGAGGCTATAAGCCTGACTGCCTGTGTTGAGAGACGAAATATCATAGGTGCACCCGGACAGGAGGCAATGACTCAGGTGATAGCGCTGAATGAATTATATTTGGATATGTAAGGTAACATGTTATCTTCATATAATTATTAGCTTGCCAGGGGGAAAAGCTAGTAAGGAAGGCCGTAAAGCTGGATACTACCCAATTTTACGGCCTTCTTTTTCGTTTAAATCCCATATAAACTCAAGAGCTGATTCTCCGAAGCTGACAAAAACCCCTATAGCATGCTTTCACAGTAAGCTACAGGGGTTTATACTCTTAATACAGCCATTTAAATTTGGGATATTTAAATATCAGCTTTCCTTTCAGCTTATCCTTTGATACAAATTTATTCTTCCAATCCCTGGCATCCAGAGATTCCACTCGGTTATCTCCCAGCATGAAATAGGAACTCTCAGGAATTGTGTAGGGTCCAAAGGTTCCATCTCCGTCCTCCTCATCACCCCATGGTTCCTTGATGTAAGGCTCCTCCAGGGGTTCTCCGTTGATATAGACGATTCCGTCCCTCCCCTCTATGGTTTCTCCGGGAAGGCCGATGATTCGCTTAATTCGGTCCTCCGTCTCATCATCCGGAAATGGAAATACAACGATATCCCCTCTCTTTGGAGCACTGAACAGATATGCTAAACGGAAGGAATATGCTTTATCATGGGACATAATCGTATTTTCCATAGAACCGGTTGGCGTGGTCACCTTAAACAGAACTGTCTGATTAATTACAAATGCCAAAAGCACTGCGATCGCTATTACACTAATCCAACTGAGGATTTCTTTCCTCAACTTCTGTTTGTCCATACATACCTCCATGTACTATTTGAGCCATTTGAAGTTGGGATAACGGAAGAGTGCTTTACTTTTAATCTTATCTCCTGAAACAAAATGATTGTTCCAATACCTGGAATCCATGGAGTCCAGTCTGTTATCACCCATCATGAAATAGGAGTTTTCCGGCACTACAAAGGTATAGTGATCCGCATCTCCCTCCTCATCCCAGGGTTCCTTCACATAGGGCTCATCAAGAGCTTCCTGATTAATGAAGACCTCACCGTCCTTAATCTCAACGGTTTCTCCAGGCAAACCAATGATTCTCTTGATATAATCTACGGATTCATCATCCGGGAAAGGAAAGACTATAATGTCACCACGCTCCGGTTCACCAAACAGATAGGCCAGCCGGTAGGTCAGAACCTTATCCCCTGTCATAATCGTATTTTCCATCGAACCGGAAGGAATTTCTTCATTTAATATCACAAATTTATTGATCAATAGCGCAAGGATGAGTGCTGATGCAAAAACGATAACCCAGCTGATAATTTCCTTGATAATACGGTTTTTCATGGTATGCTCTCCTTTTAGGTCAAACCTAATACGTTACGATTAATTATAGCTTTATCAGTAACATTTGTAAACATCTTATATCAAATGCCTGAAATAATTACGAAAGCAAATGCTTGTTTCAATTACTAAATGATATATGAATCAGTTACTAAATCATGTGCCTGAATTACTTACCAGACCAGAACTATCAGGCAGGTTGTGAATACATTAATATAGAAATGAATCGATCGGAGATTAAAAATGGGCTTTTATATTCCTGTTGAACCAGAGGTAAAGCTGTTCGTAGAGGATCTGAATCCCAAAAGCCAGAAGGTTTTAGTATTCCTTCATGGTTGGCCGGGAAGTCATGAATTGTTCGACTATCAATTAAATGTTTTACCCGGACTAGGTTATCGGTGCGTCGGCATCGACCAGCGCGGCTTCGGTAAATCCGATAAGCCTTATTATGGTTATGATTATGACCGGTTATCTGACGATGTCCGTTGTGTTATGGAAGCGCTGGAGCTAGAATGTGTCACCTTAATCGGGCATTCCACGGGAGGTGCGATTGCAGTCCGTTATATGTCCAGACACAAAGGGTATGGGGTGTCAAAGCTGGTTCTATGTGCAGCTGCAGCTCCAAGCTTAATTATGCGTCCCAATTTCCCTTATGGCCTTCCTGAACAATCCATACTTGATATGATTAAAAACACCTATGAGGATCGACCGAAAATGCTAAGCAATTTTGGTGATGATTTCTTCTTTCAGCATACCAGTGAAGCCTTCAGTCGGTGGTTCTTCTCCCTGGGCTTGCAGGCTGCCGGATGGTCTACGGTAGCTGTGGAGAAGACATGGATCCGTGAGGTATTGTTTGAGGATATGGATCGTATCCAGGTCCCAACACTTATACTCCATGGCATACATGATAGGATTATCCTACCACCCCTGGGTGAAATTCAGCAGAGACTCATACGGAATTCTAAACTAGTCCGCTTCCAGTTCAGTGGACACGGGCTGTTCTATGACGAGAAGGATAAATTTAACGATACACTGTGTAGCTTCGTGGAAGGTCACTAAGCTTTCTAGTGATCACTGGTAAGAATATAAGGGGGAGAATCAAAGGCCCTCCATCCCGAAGGTATGTGGCCCTCTGCTTCTCCCCTTATATCATTTTTGATCGTAGCATCACAGAAGGTTCCTGCACAAAGATTATTACATGTTCTATGATCATTACAAGTTCTGCGATTATTACAAAGTCTACTTTCATTACAAAATCTATGTTCATTACAAATTCTACGATTACTAACCATCTTACAATCATACAGGATTGCTATTGATATCAGTTCTATAATTTGTTAAGTCCTGTTTTAACTTCATTAATACAACGGTATATCCGGGCTTAAGATAACACCCCAGAAGGCAGGCTTCTGCAATAGATATTGGTCAAATAACAAAGGATAGCTGGGCTTTCCGGGCTTGTTCAGCCAGGAGATATCATCCGATAGCCCCCAGAAGGTGATATTGGTAATATTCGCAGCTCCGGTTTCATCCAGGTTCTTAAAGATTGTGAATAGTCTCTTATATCTCTTGGCCTGTCTCAGATAAGCTTCCTCGGTATTTTCGTTCATCCCCATATCCAGCTCAGTAATCTGAATCTCCAGACCCAGCTCCCCGTATTTGCGAATGGAAGCCTCGACATCGATCAGTGAGGGTGATTCAACGCTGATATGAGTCTGAAGTCCAATGCCATCGATCAGTCCTTTCTCCTTTAAGCCCTCTGCCAGTGCAAAGGTAGCGAGCATTCTTGCCGCTTCCTCTGTATTATAGTCGTTATAAAACAGCTTAACCTCCGGCTTCGCATACTTTCTCGCATATTCAAAGGCTTTCTCAACAAATTCAGGTCCGACTACCTGATACCATAGACTATCCTTGGACCGGTAGCCCCCCTCAGCCCCATCGCCGGGGTTAATTGCTTCATTCACAACATCCCAGGCATAGATGACTCCAGGATAATTGGTATCGGTGTACTCAATTACCTGCTTGATGTAGTTTTCCATTCTCACTAGCATTAGCTCCTTACTGACTAAGGGTGCATTCGGAGCATCGGAATAGCCTTCTGCAAAAAACCATCTCGGAGTCTGACTATGCCAAACAAGAGTATGACCTCTGAGAGGCAATCCATGCTCCAGCGCAAAATCCAGAATAGGTTTTGCCCGATCGAAATTCACTGCAGGATTATCATCGTATTTTGGATCAGAGATACTGGTCATACGATCCAGGATTGAATCAGGCTTAAGCTCGTTCCCCGGTGTTAGGCTGTTGAACTGTTCAATAATCAGTCCCTGACGATATTCTGCAATCTCACCGACTGTGACAGCAACACCCATACTGAACTGTTCCTGGTAGACCTCCTTTAAAGCAGGGATTTTGCCTCCGGGATTTACGGTGGCGACCTCCTTTATGATGGAAAAGCTATCCACATAGAAGTCTATGAATTCTCCTCCGGCTGCACCTGTCTCAAAATACACCTCAGCAGAGGTGGTTCCGGAAGGTATCAGAATACTACCGGTCAGATCGGTCCATTCCCCCTTCTTAGCAACGGCAGAAGCAAAGCTTAAGTATTCATTGTTATTTTTCTCAACCTTACAATCAAACTGCACAGTATCCGGACCATGCTCGTATAGCACCTTGGCCTTCACTATGTACTTCTCATTTACTGACAACAGCTTCGTAAGATCAATAATTGCCCCATTCCAAAGCTCTGTTCTTCCGCTGACAAACAGGGAACCTTTTCCTTCACCGGCCTTATCTGTTACAAGCACTACTTTGGCGGCACCTCTTCCGGTGAATTCCGTCCGCCCTTCCTCAAAAAGCTCCGAATAGATAATATCTTCCTTTACTTCAACGGTTCCATAGATAGCGGAATAGCCGACCGTTTTTGTCTCATCTTCTTTCTCCCCTGCCTCCTCAGACTTATCCTCCGGTGACTTCGTAGGCTCTGCGGTCTGCTCCTCCTTCTTAGGTCCATCATTGACTATCTGGTCCTCCCGCTTGTCCCCCTTACAGCCGGAAAGCACCAGGGTCATTGCCATGATAGCTGACAGGCCGAGCATGATAATGCGTCTTTTCATCTCCTCTTTCAGGATATCCGTTCCCCGATATTTCAAGAAACTCTTCTCCCTCTCCTTTCAAATATGTGTGTGCGATATAAAGCCTTCTCCTCTATGTATACACTGGTAACTATTGTATACATAGTTATATATTACCATATTTTATGCGCTGCTACAATACTGACAGATCAAATGGTATGGGACCGTCAGGTTTAGATGGTATATAGCAGGTAAATTCCACCTATTCTTAATGATCTATAAATATAGATCATTAACGCCAAGAACAAGCAGATTGAACCCGATAAGATTAAGGAACAAGAGGATGCCGAAAGAATAAAAAAGGGAAAAGGAATACCTTCTGTTCTTGTTGATAAAATCGATCAGTAGTCTAAAGGGAAGACCCCGGTCATTATGACTGGGGTCTGTATATTCTAAAACACAATCTTATCCACTGTAAACAGTTGGTTTGCTACCATCCATAACCCAGGGAAGAAATTCATGATTTGCCAAATTCCTCCCCCACGGAGGTTGTATTCCGGGATCAACCGTAGCTTTGCATTCATGCTCCTGGCATCGTCAAACCATACCACATGCTCAACCCCCTGCTCATTGG
>JAEYRK010000081.1 GCA_023435645.1 Bacillota bacterium | reverse complement strand
TTTGGCCAACTTGAGTTCCTTTTAGATAGATCGTATCCAAGCCTTTCCCATCAAGTTCGTCTGCGATCCATGCATCTTCCGCTCCGCTTGTAAAGGTGTAGCCCAGGCCCCAAAGGAGCTGACTGATCATAACAGAGGTAAAGGATGGAATGGATCCTTCTATGATAAAAGCGGCTCCAATCAGTGTGATACCTATGATAACGGATAACTTTCTACTTTTCATATCCGCTACAATTCCTGTTGGTATTTCAAAAATGAAACAGGCTGTTTCAAGAACTGTACCTACCAGTACAAGCTGAAATGGGTTCAGATGAAGTGAATCTATCCGATAAACTTGACTTACTGTAAAAACAAGTGAGAAGAATAGAGAAGATGCGCCCGCATAAATCAAGTAAACTGTGGACTGAGATATTTTTTTATACATGTAAAACTCCTTCATTATTTTTTATCAATGGGTATATAGATGTCCATAACGGAGCATTCAGGGTCGTGGCATCTTTCATCATAATATTCAAAGTCTGGCATAAAAGATGCTATTTCATAACCTGAATTAGGAAACCATTCATATAGAATATAGTCCCAGGTCCCCAGAATAGCCTTTGCAAAAGCTCTATCCTCATAGAGAGCCGGTGGGGTAGTAAATATTGCGTAAGTTGCCTCGGGTATTTCTGCGATGTAAATTTCAGAGGATGTTTTCTTGTAGTTATCACCATTTACACCTAACATATATTGAAATGCTCCTGTTTCCATGTCAGGTGGAAAGCATACAGCATATTCACCGTGGATTGAGGGTTTAATCTCTTTATAAAGTTCACTTTCCCAATTCTCAATTTCGAAGCGTTCCCAAAATGCTGGAATTTCTCTTTCGCTTCTTCCGCTTTCATGGCTGGTTTCAAACTTGTAGCCAGCCACCTGAAAGGCCGGCCTTGTCACAATTTTGGGTTCCATTACCACTCCATTCTTTAAGTTATACTTTTTATGAAGCATAAGGTCGATTTTCTTAGGTATGGTATCATTTATGTTTATCATATATTGGCTGGGAGAGCATCCAAATTCTTTATGGAAGGCTTTACTAAAGCCACTGTGGGTTTTAAAGCCATATTCCAGAGCAATATCGATGATCCGAGTTTCATGGCAAGCCAAGGCATGAATTGCATGGAGCAATCTTCTTCTTCTCACATACTGCATGACAGGCATGCCTACATAAGCATGAAATAGGCGATAGAAATGATAAGGTGAAAAGCTGGTTTTCTCCGCAATTTTTTCTACAGTTAAATCCTTTTTTAAATTGTCTTCTATATAATCAATGCTGCACTGAATCGTTTTCATATAGTCCATAGGGAAACTCCTTCTTTTCATGTATAATAAGATTATACCATCCTTTTGCTTTTTAGCTGTTCCAAATTTGTCATTTTATTTAAATTTCCATTTGTGTGGATATTTAGAGCATATCAGGAGGCAATAGATGACTTATGAAAGATTTCATGCCGCTTATCAGTTCGCTCGTCAACAAAAGAGTGCTAGCAATCAATTTTCACTACCATATAAAGGGCGCAGCACTTGCAGCAGCATTAGCAAATGGAGAAGGAAGAGAGATTCATCATGGCTAGAATGGCTAGGGAGACTTTGTTTTCACATTAAAATATTGTAACCTATATTTTTGTATGATATAGTAAATTAATAAGATATATGATCGAATCATAAAATCTAGTCATGGAAGCAAGGAAAATAAATCTTAATCGAAGATCTTTAAAGGAAAGTGCTTACTGTGGGTTTCATTGCAACAAGAAGAATATTTATCAAGTAAAGTTAACATATAAGAATTGGAGGAATAACAATGAAATTTATTTCATGGAATATAGATTCATTAAATGCAGCACTAGCAGGCACTTCAGATCGTGCGGTGCTATCTCAAAATGTTTTAAATACCATTGCGGAGCAAAACCCAGACATAATTGCGATACAGGAAACAAAGCTATCTAGTGATGGTCCTAGCAAAAAGCATTTTGAAGATTTGAATGAAAGGTTTCCGGATTATGAAATTGTTTGGAATAGTTCTGTAGAGCCAGCACGGAAAGGCTATGCAGGCACAATGTTTTTATATAAGAATTATTTAACACCTCTTGTTACTTATCCTGAGATCGGGGCACCAGGTACGATGGATTCCGAAGGACGTATCATTACTTTAGAGTTTGATGATTTCTATCTAACACAGGTCTATACCCCAAACGCAGGAGATAGTCTGAACCGGTTGGAGGATCGCCAAATATGGGATATGAAATATGCTGATTATCTAGCTTCTTTGGATCAGGACAAGCCGGTCATTGCGACAGGGGATTTTAACGTAGCTCATAATGAAATAGATTTGGCTCATCCGAAGAGTAATCATCGTTCCCCTGGATTTACTGATGAAGAGCGTGAAGGCTTCAGCAATCTCTTAGCAAAAGGATTTACAGATACATTTCGCCATATAAACGGTGATGTAACAGGCATTTATACTTGGTGGGGTCAACGTGTTAGAACAAGCAAAATCAATAATTCTGGATGGAGAATTGACTATTGGATTGTTAGTAATCGAATCGCAGAGAGAGTCATTAAATCAGAAGTGGTTGATTCCGGTCCAAGACAAGATCACGCTCCAATATTACTAGAAGTTGATTTGTAGCCAATAGATTATTCAGATACATAACTTCAAGCAGAAAATACAAAGAAAAGAATACCATTTATATATTTAAAACAAAAAGTCTGCTTTAGCAATCAAATGGTATTGCGATACAAGAAAAACGCTTACATCTGTTTTACCGATGTAAGCGTTTTTGTTTATTAAGCCTAAGGTATTGATTTACGCTTTATCCTGTACATCAGCCTTATTACCACCGATGGATAAGGCAAGGTTCAGCAGAATGCCGATGACTGCTGCAGAAGCAATCGCAGGGAATTCTGTGCCGAACAGAGGGATCATACCATTCGGGAATGCGAAGCTGCCGCCTAAGCCGATAATCAAGATGATTGCGATTACGGCCAGGTTCTTGGACTGGAACATATCTACCTTGCTGTCCATCATGATTGTGATACCCTGTGCTGCGATAACACCGAACAGGTAGATGGAGAGGCCTCCGATAACACCTGTAGGTATGGAGTACACTGCATTTACCAGAGGGGTAAAGCAGGAGATGATCATGGTAAGGATAGCAGCTACGATCAATACAGGAACAGAGAATACCTTGGATAATGCCATGGCACTGATGTTCTCACCGTAGTTGGTACCGGCAGGTCCACCGATGGCGCCGGATACGATATCACCGATACCATCACCGATTAGATTAAGACCAAGCTTGTCTCCGAGATTATATCTCTTTGTAGAGCCCTTCTTCTTTGCAAAGTCATTCACATAGATATCGAGCTGGAAGATATGAGCGGTCGATTCCGGTATGGTTGCGATAGCAATGGGCATGATAGCCGCGACTGCTGCCCAGGAGGGCTTAGGCAGTGTAAAGATCGGGAGATTGAAGATGCCTTCCAGCTGAGTCTTATTAAAGTTGATAAACTCAATTCCGGTAGCTGCTCCGATAATCGCTGCACCTAAGTAACCTGTCAAAAGGCCAAAAAGAATAGGCAACTGAGATAGTTTGCCCTTCAAGTATACTGAATATAAAATTGTAGAGAATAAAGTAATGAAAGCGATAACCCATGACCAATCACGAAATCTAACGGCATTACCAACTTCCTCTTCTGAAAATACCTGGTTTGCATTAGCGACAACTCCGCCTAGGTTAACATTTTGAATTTCCTCTTCGGAATGCTCGTCCACATTAATCACTGTACTAGCAGGAACGCTATAGCTGGATGCGTCGTTTAATGCTGCACCTGCCAAGGATAAGCCGATAATAATAGCAATACCACCTGTTACTGTAGGAGGAAGAACCTTCTCTATTGCAGTTTTGCCGAAACGTCTGATTACTAAGCCGGCAGCGATGGATACGAAACCTGACATTACGATACCAAACTGTGCAATGGAGATTTTTGAGTTAAGATCCAGATCAGCGAATTGCTTAGCGCCCATGATAGAAGCGATCGCTGCGATGTAGGAAAAGCTGGATCCATAGTAAAGGGGGATTTTTCTTCCGGTAACAAGAATGAAACAAAGAGTTGCCAAGCCACTGGCGAAAATGGTAGTAGATACGTGGAAACCTGTAATAATTGCAACAAGAACGGTTGCGGGGAACATTACAACGATCTGTTGCAATGCAAAAAGGATTAATTCCACGATCGGGGGACGTTCATCGGGTAGATAGCCGATGGGTTGTTTCTTAGAAGACATAGCATATTACCTCCTGGAATTTTTTATATTTTGACATATTTTATTGCTTTTGTAAAGAGGGTATTTATAATTATTTTATGATTCTTTTTACAGGATTAAACAAATGGAAATAAATGACAATTAAGGCTCGAGAGGCATCCTATGAGTATGGGCAAATTAATCAGCACGGA
Source organism: Bacillota bacterium (assembly GCA_023435645.1). Lineage (GTDB taxonomy): Bacteria > Bacillota > Clostridia > Lachnospirales > Lachnospiraceae > Mobilitalea. The sequence continues at coordinate 2,292 of JAEYRK010000081.1, read as the reverse complement.
AGTAAGTAAAACCTTGAAAAACAGATACAGTTGTCAATCAGCACATAACATAAAAGAACTTGGTATGTTTGTTTTAATTAAGCAGTTACTGTGTTATAATATGGTAGTACCATAGATGAATGAAAAAAGGAGGAGTTATATTGAAGGTTATGAAAAGCATACGGACACGTTTTCAGGGATTAACGGATACCATCCTCCGTTTTCCTGTTACTATTATACTGTTATTATCAGCAGCCGTGATGAACGCCATCGTGATTAGTACGAATGAATTTGACTATTATCCTAGACTGTTATTTACCTTCCTTGTCGGAGCTTCCATATATGCAGTAGCTCAGATGGCTTACGAGCATTATCATCGGGGAAAGCCATATCGATGGTTGTATATCTTATTTTCGGCTGTTTTTACGGTCATCTATTTTTTTATCATCAGAAACGATGAGATCGCAACAGCCCTTTCCATAAGGACAATCGTCCTCTTATTCCTTTTGCTGGTGGCATTTTTATGGCTCCCCTCGATTGGCTCAGCAATCGATTTTAATATAAGCTTTATGGCTGCCTTCAAAGCCTTCTGGATCGCGGGTTTTTTCTCCGCCATCCTATTTTTGGGCATAGCCTTAATTCTGGGAGCAATGAATATGCTTATTGTTCCAATCAAAGGAACCTCCTATGCACATGCTGCCAATATCGTTTTCGTCCTGTATACTCCCTTGTATTTCTTATCCCTGATCCCCAGATACCCGTCCATGAGAGAGGTATCCGAAAGCAAGGGGGAGGCACAAGCCGAAGGCCTAACAGAAGAGGGAGAGCCTAAGGGTAAGGAGATGGAGGACTTGGAGGTGATTGCCGAAAAAGCCGGCACTGCACCGGGAGTACTAGCCAGCCTGTTAACCTATGTGATTATCCCTGTAACAGCAATCTTTACAATTATCCTGCTTGTATATATTCTTATGAATATTACGGGTGAGTTTTGGACGAATAGTTTATTGGAGCCACTTCTGGTATCCTACTCCATTACAGTTATTATCGTCTATCTTCTGGTCAGCAGGCTGAGCAGTCCGATAGCAACCGGATTCAGTAGGATCTTTCCTAAGATCCTGCTACCGGTAGTTCTGTTTCAGACGGTATCCTCCTGTATCAAAATCGGTGAAGTAGGCATAACCCATGGGCGTTATTATGTAATACTGTTTGGATTTTTTGCAACTGTAGCAGGACTTCTTTTCTGCTTCCTACCGGCAAGAAAGAATGGGGTGATTGCGCCGATCCTGATTGTCTTATCATTCCTCTCCATCATTCCACCGGTGGATGCCTTCACGGTAAGCCGGAACAACCAGATCAGAAGATTGGAAGCAGTCCTTGAGGAAAATAATATGCTGGTCGATGATGGGGTAACACCCAATCCGGACTTAAGCGATAAGGATCAGAAGACAATCATCAGCGCTATCGATTATCTGAATCGTATGGATTATACGGAAGATATCTCATGGCTGTCAGATTACAGTAGGTCTTACAATTTTGACAAAACCTTCGGCTTTTCCAGATATGAAAATACCCGCGAGGATTATGGAACCCTTTTTCTCTATCTTGATCCGGAGATTATGATTGACATTTCGGGATATGATTTCCTGCGAAGCACGAATATCTCTGCCCAAGGGAATCAAATGAGAGAAGCATCCTTTCTAAAGGATGGTGTAAGTTATGCTCTTGACTATGAACGGGCAGGAGGAAAAACGGATCTGGTGCTGAAGAAACCGGGAGAGGAGCTGATCCGTTTCTCGGTGGATGATATCTTCGATCGCTTTCATACCACGGAGAAGGTGAACTATTCCGATGAGATATCGGAAGAGGAAGCTGAATTTAAGGTGGAAAATGAACGTGCGATATTGACTTTGAAGGTGAGAACGATTAATATAGATTATTGGCAGGAAGGAAGCAATTGGTATGCTGAACTCTATCTTATGATCAAAATTAAGTAGTATGATGTAATGGAGGTTATTCATATGAGAAGGACGATATTAAAGCTGATCGTAGCCATCCTGATGGTATTACTATTGACGGGCTGCAAAAGTAAGTCTACTGTTGACCAGTTTGCCAAGCCCGGGAAGAATGAAACGGTAGCTGAAATCGTTATAAAGGACTTTGGTTCTATCCATGTTAAATTCTTTCAGGAGGCAGCCCCCAAGGCAGTTGAGAATTTTACTACTCATGCGAAGGAAGGCTATTATGATGGTTTGACCTTTCACCGGATTATTGAGGATTTCATGATTCAGGGTGGAGACCCCACCGGAACCGGAA
>JAEYRK010000003.1 GCA_023435645.1 Bacillota bacterium | reverse complement strand
CTGATATATCTCATGAAAATCTACAAGCATTCGTTAGAATGCTTTCTTCAGAGCCATGTGTAACTCTGAGTTTTTTAGAATTTTCAGGGTTGTTTTACTGTTCAATTATCAAGGTTCATATTTGCTGCAATCCTTAATTTTTAAGGTCTGTAGCCAATTTACTTTTTGCTTTCTGCGTCAGTTCTTGGCGCGTCAGCAAAAATGATTATAGCATCTGCCAGATGTTATGTCAACAGCTTTTTATAACTTTTTCTCATCCAATTTATGGCTTGTACTTATAAATGAGAGCAAAAAGAAATTAGCTGTCCATGGATTATTATTCCCCCATGGACAGCTATCTTATTCATCGGAACGAAAAGTACTCCATCAAAGCTCCCATCCCTATCCTTAGAAAAAGGACCAACTCCAAAACAGGTACCCCGTTAACTTTTATAACCTATATCTTCGCTCTCATCTTTGCTCTCGTCTTTGCTATCATCTTTGCTCTCATTTTTATTCTACTTCTGCAGCAAATGTACCGCAAAGCCTCCCAGCTCTTCCTTCAGATAAATTGCCACCAGCTTATCGTTCTTGCCATATTTCTTGCTGTCTTCCCGGAAGGTAAAGCCCTGAGCTTCCATATGGTAGATTGCACGATCTATGTAATTCGTTTGGATCGCAATATGACCCTTTTGGCCCAGATAGGGGGATTTCATTACTTCGATACCGGTTCCTGCGAAGATGGAGCTGCTGCCATCATTCTTAGCGAAGCCGAATAATCTTTCAAATGCAGTAGCAACACCGTCTGCTTCACTCTCATCAGCAGCATTGATTCCGATATGACGAAGCTCAAATCCGAGCATCTGGGTAATCGCTTCCTTTGTAAGCGCCGTAATCTGATCAAAAGCTCCTGCCTTAATCAGCTCGTCGCTTACCATCCAGCTGCCACCGCAGGCAATAATTTTAGGAAAATCCAAATAGGTGGTGAGATTTTTGGCATTGATTCCACCTGTCGGCATAAATTTAACATTCACATAAGGAGCTGATATTGCCTTTATCATTGCCAGGCCACCTGCTGCTTCCGCAGGGAAGAATTTCACCACATCGATCCCAAGCTCCAGAGCCGCTTCTATGTCACTGGGATTCGAGCACCCCGGTGTAATCGGAATGTTCTTATCAACACAATAACGGACTACCTTGGGATTCAAGCCGGGACTTACGATGAAGGTAGCACCTGCTGCAACTGCCAAATCCACCTGTTCCGTTGTCAGAACGGTTCCTGCACCGATCAGCATATCAGGAAATGCCTTTCTCATCTGCCGGATGGACTCCTCTGCCGCCGCCGTACGGAAGGTGATCTCCGCACAGGGAAGTCCGCCGTCACACAGGGCTTTTGCCAAAGGAACTGCATCCTTGGCATCATCCAGCTTAATTACAGGCACAATACCCATTTTCTGAATCTTACTTAACACTTCATGCATTATCATTCTCTCCTTAGTTATGTTGTTTATTTTATTATGTGGAAATTATGTTACTTGAAGTAATTAAAGGTTACTTGACATTACAGTTAGCACCTGCTCCTGATGATATCCCGGCAGTACCTGTGATGTCTAATGATACCTGCTGCCTAAGGGTGGTTAGGGTAACTTACCCATCTTAGAAAAGCTTCACAGCATTAGTGATAAACCTGAGTAGCAGGTTATTGTCATAGATAAAGCTAAGCAGTTCATTCCCTTCAATCATTACAAAGGCATCCTGTCCGAATTTGGCTCCGCCAAAAACAGTAAGCAGAATAAATGCCAGCCACACAATGACCAGACCATGAACCAGCCCTGCCGCCAGGCCTGCCAATTTGTTGATCTGATTTAAAATCGGCAGCTTACTGACGATATGAAGCGCAGTGCAGAGCGCCCATAATGCAATCAACGCCAAGAAGAAGGTAAGAATAAATGCTACTGCATTGATAATAATACCTGTTACATACTCCGTTATGTAATCCTTAAGGTTCTGAACACCCTTGTCCCTGTTCTCAATCAGGGTATCCTTGACAGACCTGGGTAAGGGCAATCCCTTCATAAAGTCCTCCTCATCAGAGATACCCGTCTCCTTCTCCTTCAGGTCAAGCATCTTTTCCACCTGGTCCGTAATCATGGTATAAAATCGATCATTACTCTTAAGCATCGTCGTGACATTTGGGCTGATCCAAACTGTCAGCAAGAGTGCAATCACCATGGAGACCAAGGAAAATATCGTCTTAATAAACCCTACCTTGAGACCGATCCAAGCGTTTCCAATCAAAATCGCCAATACAACAATTAAAATCCAATTCATAAGTAACCTCCCAATCAATTATTCTGCTCCATAACAGAAGTCCTCTCCTGTTATCAATGTATCAAAAGCCATACCGGATGAACCGGTCTGTCACTTATCTTTCCTCATGTAGATGCACATGGTCACAACCAGCTATCCTACCGATCATTCCAATAGCCTAATCTCCGATACCTCATCAGCGCTTATGAACAGATATCGATCCAAATGATTGAGTGGATAGAAGGCTGATATATTGGTAGGAAAGGTATAATGGAATTTCTCTTTGCCGTCTGTTTTGAGAATCTGGCAGCTTACATGATCGTATAAAATGATCTCATCTCCTGAAAGGAAGATATTGTTATATTTTAGCTCCAGCTTTTTGTCCAGCAGCTTTTTCCCCTTATGGTCATATAGCAGCAGCTGTGAGCTTCCGTTCTCTCCCTCCACAACCAGTCCAACATATTTACTGCTGTGAAGAACGCTCCTGATATACCCTTCCACCTTCTCCTCCATAACAGCCTCCGGATACTCCGGAACGGAATAGAGTATGAAGCCATTGTCCTTAAATGCACATGCTGTATTGTTATCCAAGAAGGTAACGCTGGGCATGATATTTTGATCCTCTTCATAGGAAAAGCCACCTGCGAATCTATCCTTCAGATTCTTTCCCACTTCCCCAAAATTCCAGAACCCTACTTCATTTACTATCTTACCCTGATTCACCTTCATCAGGATCATAGCCAGCTTCTTACCGTCATTGGAAAGGTCAATGTCCATTGGATACCCATACTTACTGATCGGATATCCCTGATCCACCAATTCCTCACCCTTTAAGTCCAGTAGCTTGATATAGTGGTTATTCTTATCTCCCATCAAAATAGCGGTTACACCCTGTTGCGCTACCGATGCCTTTATGATAGCATGCTCCATCCTAAAGCTAGCCGCTTCTCCGTTCTCATTATAGACGCGAACTTCCTTGTTCCCTCTGTCTGCAATTACAACATATTTTTCACAGACATCTGCAATCGGATCCTGCATCTCATAGGAACCGTTCCATAAGAGCTTTCCTTTCTCGTCAAAGGCAACCGCTCCATCCAGTCCATATCTTACAGCCGAGCCGTTATACGGAAGGTATCCGCTCAGATTCTCCTCTGTATTTGGGATACTTCCGGAAACCTCATAGCTACTGTAGGAGCGTTGAGATAGCCTAAATAAATAGATTGCTCCTGCCGTCAGAAAGATCAGCAGCAGTGCGGCAAATGCATATATCCTGATCCTTCGGCTACGTTTCTTTCGGCTGCGATAATCTCTTATAGATTGTTGTCCTTCCATTTCCCTGGCCATAACCTACTCACCTTCCATACTTTACACTGATTATAACTCATTTTCCAACCAAAGGCACTCTTTTTTTAAAAAAATGGATGTGCCTGCTGTCACCGTCTCATGATTGAGGCAGGCTACAGGGCACATCCTAATAATATTCATTGTCAACCCTTCCACTTACTATGCCTATGGGTCAGGTCACCTTATAGACCTAAGGTACAATCAGCTTTTGTCCTATATAAATCATATCCTCATTCTCTATCTGATTTAATCTCTTAATAACAGAAATATAGTTTGCCGAATTATAAAGCTTATAGCTGATACCCGCCAGAGAATCTCCGCTGACCACTGTATAGTACTTCACTTCCTTTGCCTCAGCGGTCTCATCATTCTCATGGGAGGAGGCTTCCCCTTGGTCATCCTTGGCAGTAGTATCCTGATCCTCCTCTTTTGCCTGCTCCTTCTTATCGTCCGAAGCCTCATCTCTTTCCAGAGGCTTCACTTCTCCGGGAACCACATTAATATCCAGACTATCTTCAGATTTCTTATCCAATACTTCCTTTGTGGTGTCCGTCTTCTCCGGTCCGGATACTTTTTTATTCTCCGTAGCCGCCGGATCCTTTTTATCAAAAGCAGAGTTTACCTCCTCCAGATTCCTGGATAGGGAATCCAAGGCCTTCTGCATATTCTTCATCTGATCATAATTACTGAGCATGGCTGCTCCCACGATTAAGATAATGACAGCCAGCAAGGTCCCGGCTGCGTAAATCAACCTTGATACGCTTTTATTCTCCTGAACGGGCACAGGCTTTTTATTTTGGATGACAGTCCTGATCTCTCTGGACACTCTGTCATCATAATCCGCCTCCCTGCTTTCCGGTTTGTTATGCTCTATGATATAGGTCTGCATTTCTTCGTTTTTTTCATAATAGATATAATAGCCATCCTGTTTTACCAGGCGATTGTTCTCATAGAAGTGAAATGCCTCCTCCTTCTCCATATTGTCAAAGGTCAAAAGCGTCTTATCAGAGCCTGCGAAATTATCAATATGGGTCTTTAGTATCTGCTCCTTCTCTTCCAACAGATAGCCGGGACCTCCCAGGAACCATCCCAATATCTCCGCTTCTACAAAGTATTTTTTAATATTTTCATAAATGGTGGTCCAGGTGTCGTTGGTAAATACAAGTTCGCCGGAAGCATTGATATCCGTGATCTCCACTGCCCCTTGGATAAAAAGACTCCGGCAGCCCTCCTGCTTCACGTTCTGCCCGACAAGGACCGCTGCTTTATATCGGGAATAGTCTTCTCCTGCCAGTTGCTTGATGAAGGACATCACATAATCTTCCACATATATTTTTCTGGTAGCATTCGATTTGCCTACCTGACGTATATTCTTTGGCATTTTAAAGGAAGGCTGTAGCCTGCCTGTCCGATTAGCTTCACCATTCTCGTTATTATAAACCGTTTCTATCATGCGCCCAGCTCCTATTCATACAGGTGATTCCATAAAATCCCCAAAATATAGAGTATCATAGCATAAATAGGACTGGCCTTTTGTCGATTTCAGCAGCTGCTTCACCAGAAGTTGTCATCTGATTTCTACTTAAAAGGAATGGAATCGTTAATATTCTGTTAACGGATCCGAGAACCCCTATAATTTCCTACGAAATTAGTACTATTTTAAGTAACAGCTGTCCAAATCTTACCGATTCCGATGTCTATTTTTAACGTTCTTGGTAATACTTAAATAAGATTATCAACTAAGCATCGGAGGTACTATGAGCATTTTCCTAAAAAGCAAGAATAGAATCGCATACTTTAACTCGAACGAACAAAATACAGCATATGAACTGGGACGTAATTTATCCGACCTGTTGAGGGAGCAATTTTTATCCAATCGAACGATTATCTTCCTATGTATCGGATCTGACCGGGCAACAGGTGACTGTCTGGGACCAATCATCGGATACAAGCTATCCAAATATAAGGCACTGCATAATTACTATGTTTATGGAACCCTGGAGGAGCCGGTCCATGCCAAAAACCTAAAAGACACCGTTGCAAGGATATATCGAACGCATGAGGATGCGTTTATCATTGCAATCGATGCCTCTCTGGGAAAATCCGATCATATCGGCTATATTACCTTGGGGGAAGGGCCCTTAAAGCCTGGGGCAGGCGTAGATAAGGATCTGCCCGAGGTTGGTGACCTATTCATCACCGGTATCGTAAATTTCTCCGGAGTTTTGGATCATATGATGCTCCAGACCACCCGGTTGAATGTTGTTATGTCCATGGCAGATCAAATCTGTCTTGGGATTAATTACTGTATTAGTCATCTTAGAGCGGTTACGATATAGTTCAGCCCATGTTCTGACGATAAAAGGTCAGGGCTTCGGATATATTCGAAGCATTGCCTGCCTGAATGATATTCGACAGCGAATCAAGGCGCTCCAAGGACATAAGGTCTTTACCGATAAATGGCTCATATTCACTGGCTATTTTAATGGTCAAGGCCTTAATTCTGTCTGCTGCTCTGCCGGCTTCTTCACAGGCCATATCATAGTCCGCTTTTAAGGCTGTCAGCTTCTCCTCCTGTCGACCCATGATTTCAGCTGCAATTACCTGGCTGGTGGTTTTGTCAAAGGTTAGCAGGGCATCCTTCTTCTGTGTGGCAATCTCTGCCTCCTCCTGACCAAGTCTCTCCAGCTCCTGGTCAAAGTTCTCCAGTCCGTATCCGCTTTCATCACGATCTTTTTTGATGTTTTTCCTGATAGCATTCATCTTCTTATGATTACTTCTGATCTGAGATCTGAGATTTCTCACCTGCTTGATGGCATCCGTGTGCTTGTCCTTCGTACGGTTTCCGATCATAAGATACAGACCGCCAAAGACAATAACGCTGGCTATATAGATCAGTATCAGGTATAAAATGGTATCCTCCTTCATGATCAGGAAGTATATCCCACAGGGTATGATAAACAGGGTTAGCAGCAGTGTGATGAGGATTGCTGCGATGTCCCCCAGATACCTGGGATAATATAGGGAATAATATAGTCCGGTATTGCATAAGGCCGGAACATGCTTTTGTTTAAAAATCGTCTTAGCTTCCAGCTTCAGCCGATTATTGTCTTCTCTAAGGGGTGCTGTCTCTTCGTGGATACGTTCTGACACCTTCTTGTCCTTACGCTTGTCCCTCTTATCTCTGATCTTCTTGATTCTGGTCCTGGTCTTATCTATCTGTTTATCAAAGGTATCCTCAATTTCCTGTCTCCGTTTCTTTGTGACCGAGGCAATCTCCTCGGAGACAGCCTTCTCCGCTTCCTGGATACTCTTCTCCAGCTTCTGCTCCTGCTCTGTAAGCATATCATATTTCGCTTGATGCCCATTCAGCTCCAGCAGACTTTCCTTGACTTCATTCAAGGTATCTATACTTCCGGCTAAGATATTTTGATTCCCGTCCAAGACTCTACCCCCTCTTCCTCTTTTACTAAGATTTTACTCTTTTTCCCCAAGTCGGTCAAGGGGTTCCTAACCGCGAAGTCCTGACTATCCGTATGAGAAAGGCTGCATCAAAACTCCTCAAATTACTCATTCCGTTACAGTAACATTGAAGTTTTGAAACAGCCTTATCTTGTATCTAATATGTCTTAGTTAGAAGCAGCTGGTGAGTTCCTATTATCTATACCTGAAAACGGTTAATAATCTGCTTCAATTGATGTGCCATATCTGCCAGGCCTTCACTGGCACTTGCCATCTCTTCCACGGAAGCGGTCTGCTCTTCTATAGAGGCTGACATTTCTTCCGTTGAAGCCGAGTTTTCTTCAGCGATTGCAGACAGGTTCTCCAGGGTGCTTAAAATCTCTTCCTTCATCTTCTCCATCTCTTCACCGGAAGCATTCATCTGAAGCACCGCTTTCTCTGCATCCTCCATTGCCTTCGCAATGAATAGATACTTTTCTTTGGTGTTCTTTACACTCTCCGTCTGCCTAATAGAGATTTCCGCTACCTTCTTGATGGTGTCCATAGCATTCTGGGAATTTTCCTGAAGCTCGTCTACAATATGATCGATCTCCTTGGTGGATTCTGAGGACATTTCTGCAAGCTTCCTAATCTCCTCTGCAACTACTGCAAAGCCTTTCCCTGCTTCTCCTGCTCTGGAGGCTTCAATGGAAGCATTCAGCGCCAACAGATTCGTCTGCTTTGCAATGGAAGCAATTACTGTGCTGGCTTCACCAATCTTATTGGAGCTTTGATGTGTCTGGTGGATTACTTCATGCACTTCCTTCGATGCATTACTATTTTCCTCTGTGATCTGGGACGCCTCTTCCAATGCTCCAAGTCCCTCTGTTACCGCTTCGATTACCTTCTTCGTAGCTTTATTTAGCTCACCGATCGTCTCCTGGCTTTTTTCTATTGTATTGCCCAGATCCGTCGCCTTTTCATATCCGTTTTCAATATCCTTTGCCTGTTCGGATGCACCATGGGCAACCTCTCCTACCGTCAAGGCCACTTCCTCTGCTGACACCGCTAATTGCTGTGAGGTAGTCGTCAGTTCACTGGAAGCAGTGGATACTTTTTCAGAGGAATCGGTAATTTCTATGATTATCCTTCTGAGACTCTCCGTGATTTCCTGAAGCGTCCTTGCAAGATCTCCCACCTCATCCTTTTTGTTTAAATATTTCTCAGGCATATCCTTTGTGATATTTAGCATGGCTATGCTCTTAGACAACCCTGCTACCTTGATAATAGGCTTTGCCAAGCCATTCCCCAGTAAATAAATGAGGATGGCACTAAGGATTAATATGTTAAAAGTAGCGAACATAATTCTGTTCCGTAGAACAGGAATGGAGGAAAGCACCTCATGCTTTGGCGCTGTAATGGCAAAGGTCCAGGTAGTCCCCTCAATATGGTCATAGGCTGCCATCTTCAGCTCACCTCTGAAGTTGTAGATGCCATCGCCTCTCTTCTCCTCCTTGGCCCGTTCAAAAAATTCAGCCAGAGGAATTAAGCTTTTGTCCTCCTTGGCGTCCTCAATGGGATTAAACTGATCCATAACCAGTTGAATATCCGGATGGGCAACAATTACTCCTTCTCTATTGAATACATAGCTATAGCCGGTGGTTCCATAGGTAGCATCTTGTACTATATCACTTAAAAAGGCACCATCCTTACGTCCAATTAAAACACCTGCCACCTTCTCATCCTTAATAATTGGCGTAGCATACATCATAACGATGGAATTGGTTACACGGCTGATCAAAAGGTCTGATACATTCGCTGTACCTTCAAATGCCTTCTTAACATATTCTCTATCTCCCAGTTCAGCCGTAGTACCACTGCTATAACGGGCCAAGCCATCCGGTCCGATCACTGCGATATCAAGAAACCCTGACTGACCCAACATTCTTTGTAGCGCCGGCTGCTGTACTGCCCAATCCATGGAAATAATATCACCGCTGGCAGACATCATCTCAAGGGCCCTAAGCTGTCCCATGATCTGGCTGCGCGTATAATCAGCACCCTTATCCGCTAAGGATAATAAGGTGTTACTAGCCTCCGCTGTAAGCTCTGTACTGGCATGGCGTATGGATAATAAGCCAACTGTTACAGATGCAGATATGATCAATAAGGCGAAATATATAATTAGTTTTACTTTAATGCTATGCATCCTTCCCTTCCCAATCTTCCCTAAGTGCTTCATTGTTACCTCCTAAGTTTTTATAGTATCTGTAATATGAATGAATACTTGCGCTCCGTTTAGCAACGAGCAACTAAGCTCGATTGCCTGCAGGTCTTATTTCTGTCAGAACAGAGTGATAAAGAAGCATACTGTAATAATTCTATAGCGATTAAGGTAGCAAAAGCTACCCCCCCCATTCGTTTCATCACTGAAATTCTATTCCCCTAATGAGAGAATAAAGGTTGCAGATGAAACTAGATTTAACATTAATAATTATAATATGGCTTGTTCTTCATTTCAATTAGAATATTTAAATTTTTGACATTTTTTCCTTAAAATCGATTATTTATGGGCATTCTACCCGGTGTCCACATAAGTCAGTGTATCTCTATATATTTAAATGGATGACCCATCCAGTCAAGTCCTCTTTATGATAACCAAAACAGAGCTGTTCAGGGGAATTGCACACCTGTTCAGATGTAATCGAATAAAAAAGTACTTCAACGCCTGCAACCCCTTATTCCACCTTAATCCTAGCCTCTTTTCCCTATCTCTCCCAGAATCACCCTTTTCGTTCTTCGGATAACCGAGTGAAACATCCATCTCTGCTTCAAGCATTTCCTGAATCATGTCTTTGAAGCTGTCCTTGAGTAGGTTGTTGATGTCTCAAACACTTTGAATGTCGTTTTCCCTGATAATCTGTCGTAATTGTTCCCAAGCAATAGCCATATAAAAACCACCTTCCTGGTAGAATTATTCATTCTAATTCTCACCAAGAAAGTGGCATTTATTACCTAAGACACAAACTATTTTACACTACCACATAAGGAATGCACATTCCTAATCTTATTTTGCTTAAAACGTTACATCAGGATTAATTTGGAGGATACGGCTTTTTGTAGCTTCGTCTAAGTTGCTACAACCATTGAACGCATCCATAAATAAATATGTCACACTATCAGGTATACTTAAGCTAGTCAAACCCGTACAACCCACAAAAGCCTTCCTACCTATACTTTGCAAGTTATTAGGTATTGTCACCGAAGTTAAATCAGCACAAGCAAAAAACGCAAAATCACCTATAACAGTCACACTATCTGGTAGTATTACAGTGGACAAGCCATTAGATTCATAAAGAGCTTCGGTACCAGTGCTTGTCTCTTGCTCTGTCAGAACAGGTTCCTTCGAGGCATTTACCATAAACGCTTCACCAGCTATCCTCGTCACACCGTCAGGAATAATAATATCAGCAGGTATATCTCCTTTATACCCTAATATAACATTCCCAAGACGAACCAAGCCATCAGATAGACGATCATACCAATATGTCCCGGAAAAAGCACCACCACCTACATCAACACCCGTATCTGGAAATTCAATATCAACCAGTTTTTTACAGCTAGCAAAAGCATCCTCACCTATATTTGTTACACTATCAGGTATATTAATACTTTTAAAACCACAATTTACAAATGCTTCATTAGCTATACTAGTCAAGCCATCAGGCAAATTTATCCTTACTAAGTTTTCACAATCCCTAAACGCTCTATAGCCTATATGTATCACGCTATCAGGAATATACACCTCTTCTAAACTAAGAGAAGCTGAGTTTTCAATTTCAACCACAGAGTCTCCATTTATAGTATCTGGAAAACGAACTCTACGAGCATTTCCGTGATAGCTAACAACAACGCCTTGTAAATTTGAGTCATACCTATACTCAAAATCTGACTCCGGAATGACATCCCATTCCTCGGATACTGAAATATCTTCTTGATTACTGTTAGATACTACGGAAGTCGGCTCTGCTGAGCTTACATTAGGCTTACTTGATACATCTCCCGATATACTATTACCATCACCGTCCTTGCAAGCAGACAATAATAATGTACAGGTAAATAAAACCATTAAAAAAATTACTTGATACTTTTTCATAACATTCTCCTCTTTAGTATTTTTACTCGGAAAAACTTATTCTTAATGATCCCTCCGCCGGTCACAAATGTCAACCACAATCACCTCTACATACCACTTGCCATACGTCGCCATAAAATTTTTTCATATTCGTAACTCCTCGAAACTAGCTGCAAACCCCATAATAATACATAAACAGGAAAATTGCAACATAATCAGCCCATTTTATACATTATGTAACGGTCGGTAGCTGTGCATCTACTAACTGTTCACACATCCGCTTTAATGTAAGCCTCTCTATCGGTAATACTATTATAATAATAAATCACATCTTTTGTTGCTGTGTGGCTGTGACATAGAATACTAAGGGCTGTATCCTCGGTACCCGCTATAGTCTCATCAAGGTTATCAAAATTAAAACCAGTGTATAATACAAAAGCCCAGGGTCTAGCTCTGTCTTTAAAGTTAATTTTTCTTGTAATGTGCTCATAGGACACTTCTCCTTTGTTTTAAATGTATGAATTTATTCAATATTGTCACTTATCATCCTATTCATCGTACAAAACTATTCTACTTCTCATTTTATACCAATATATTACAGAATTCTATTACTATTTAGTAAATCCTTAAATAACTTATTTTTGATATTTTATTACTACCATATGCCCGTGCCATTCGATGCCTATTTAGAATAATTATTAATTATTGTAAATGTCAATATAACTCTGTACAAAAGTGGATTATAAAAATGTACAGTTTATAGCCTAATCAGTCATCCATCGCTCCTTCCAGTACATATTGTTTTTCCCTCAGTCGCTTTTCCTCCCGCTTGTTTCATGCAAAAAACGCAGGAAAAAGAGGTGCACGGTGCACGGCTTAGTCCTGCGTTGTTGTACTATATTATATCGTTGCTAAATATTATTATACTGTTGTTTGAGGTTTTATTCAATAACAAGGCCTGCTGTCTATTATAGCTCCACTCTGCCCTCAAAGGCCCGCAGAAGTGTTACTTCATCAATATATTCTAGGTCACCACCGACCGGAATGCCGCTGGCAATCCGGCTCACCTTAATACCGGCCGGTTTGATCAGCTTGCTTAAGTACATCGCCGTTGCCTCTCCTTCCAGACTGGAGTTCGTGGCGATAATCACCTCTTCCACCTCTCCCTGAAGGCGAAGCATCAGCTCCTTCAGCTTGATATCGGCGGGTCCGATGCCAAGCATCGGAGAGATTGCCCCATGAAGGACATGGTATACTCCCTCATATTTTCCTGTCTTCTCATAGGCCGCCAGATCTCTCGGATTCTCTACCACCATGATCTGATGCTTATTCCTACCCGGCGAGGAGCAGATCGGACACAGCTCCTTATCCGTAAGGGTTAAGCAATCTGCACAGTAGCGGATGTTCCTCTTTGCTTCAAGGATGGAGCCCGATAAAGCCGATACCTGATCCTCCGGCATATTAATGATATGAAAAGCCAGCCTCTGGGCCGTCTTCACACCGATGCCCGGAAGTCTTGAGAGCTCCTCTATTAACTTGCTGATCTGACTGCTGTAGTAATCCATTAGAACGGAAATCCTCCAAGTCCACCCATTCCACTTAATCCACCGGTAATTGAACCCATCGCCTGGGAGGTCTCTTCCTCCATCTTCCTCAGTGCTTCGTTTGCAGCAGCTACGATGAGATCCTCCAGCATCTCTATATCCTCGGGATCAACCACTTCCTTCGAGAGCTTCACGGATTCAATCTCCTTCTTACCGGATACAACGACCGTAACAGCTCCGCCACCGGCACTTGCTTCCCAGGTCTTCTCCTCAAGCTCCTTTGTTTTATCCTCCATTTGCTTCTGCATGCGCTGTGCCTGCTTCATTAAATTATTCATGTTTCCCGGTAAACCGCCTCCCGGAAATCCACCTCTTTTCGCCATTTTATTATGCTCCTTTCATTCTTCCTATGAAATATAAATAATTGCGAACCTATTCATTGATTCAATTATGCATACACCGGATATTCATGACCGGTGTTTCGCAATTAACTATTCCTATGCAATATTATATTATTGATCACTATGATATATCATTGTATTGTATTTCCTACTCATATTGAATGGGCATCCGAATCAGCTTGGTGAGATCCGGAATATCCTCCATCCGTTCCTTCTCTCTGTCCAGGTATTTGGTATTGATCTGGACCTGCTTGCGGATCAAATGAGCGATGGTATCCTTAATCAGCTGCATATGGGCTTCCCTATCTATGATATCCTTATCCAGCTCATTGGTTACGACAATCAACAGGCTATTACCCCCATCAAGGCTTAAGGTTGCCCCTGCCAATACCGACCCTAGAGCCGGTGCCTTCCTGGTAACCTGGGAGACAATTCCCTTCCAATTGTTTGCAGCCTCCTTCACATCCTCCGGCAATGCCTCCGGAAGAACAACCGTCGGCTTCTGAGCCTTGGCTTTATTCTCTGCTGTGCTCTGCTGTGTGGGCGCAGTCACTATCGCACCGCTTTCCAGCCTCTCCTCCAGATGCTTCAACCGTTCCAGCAGGGAATCATATTGCTGCTCCATCTCCGGCCTGCACAGCTTGATGATCGCTATCTCGATCAGAACTCGCTTTCTTGCTGCATAACGGATCTGATTGGATAGCTCAGTGAACACCCTGATAAAGCGCATGATGGTCTGTTCTTCTATCCTCCCAGCCTCCTGCTTCAAGAGCAGAAGATTCTCTGTGGAGATCTCCGTTATCATATCAGATACTCCTTCCGTCGTCTTAAGCAGAAGAAGATTTCTTAGATACCAGATGAAGTCTACGGTAAATTGGCCCAGCTCCCGTCCGTTGCTTTCTATCTCCTCCAATACCTGAATGCAGGACGCCACATCCTGCCTCTTGATATGAGTCAGAAGCTTCGAGAACACTTCGGTGTCCACTGCGCCGAGCACCTCAAGGACATTGTCATAGGTAAGCTTCTTTCCCAGATAGAAGGAGATGCATTGATCCAGCAGGCTTAAACCATCTCGGAGGGATCCGTCAGCCACTCGGGCAACATAGCGGAGCGCCTTCTCCTCCACCTCGATGTTCTCCTCCTGCATCAGCTCTGCCATCCGGGCAGCGATGGTATCTATCGAAATTCGTTTGAAATCATACCTCTGACATCTGGATAATATGGTGACCGGAATCTTATGGACCTCCGTGGTGGCAAGGATGAAGATAACATAGGAGGGCGGTTCCTCTATGGTTTTTAATAAGGCGTTAAAGGCGCCCGTGGAAAGCATATGCACCTCGTCAATGATATACACCTTATACTTGCCTTCGGTCGGGGAATACCTGACCTCATCTACGATTTCACGCACATTGTCCACACCGTTATTGGAGGCAGCGTCGATTTCAATCACATTCATGGAGGTCTGCGCCGCTATCCCTTTGCACATGCTGCATTCATTGCAGGGATTGCCATCGACCGGGTTCTCACAATTAACGACCTTGGCTAACAGCTTAGCCACGGTCGTCTTACCGGTTCCCCTGGTCCCTGTAAACAAATAGGCATGTCCGATCCTACCGGCTTTTATCTGATTTCTTAGGGTTGTTACGATATGGTCCTGTCCCTTAACATCATTGAAATTGTCCGGACGAAACTTTCTGTAAAGAGCCGTATATGACATAAACAGCTTCCTTTCTAGCTTTCTGCACTGTTTTTGTATTTCCTTCCCAGTGCCTGCTGGAATTGATCCTTAATCTGAAGAAAAAGATCGACTATTTCCGGGTCAAACAGGGTTCCCCTCCCCTGACGGATAATCTCCACTGCCTCCTCGTGGGTGAAGGCCTTCTTATAGGTTCGGCGGGAGGTTAGTGCATCATAGACATCTGCAATGGTCAGAATCCTCACATAGAAGGGAATCTCCTCTCCCTTCAGACCGTTGGGATAGCCCGTACCATCCCATCTCTCGTGATGGCAATAAGCCAAATCCCTGGCGAGAACCAGGAAGCGGGATTCACCGGTTTCCTTCATAATCTTCTCGAAGGTATCCTTTGCCAGGATGGTATGGGTCTTTATATATTCAAACTCATTAAAGTCCAGTGGAGAGGCCTTTTTGAGTATTTCGTCGTTAATACCGATTTTCCCGATATCATGCAGAGGTGCGGAACGAATGAGATCTCTTACATCCTCCTCAGGAATCCTTCCCCTAAACTCCTCTCTCTTAGTAACTTCCTCGAGGAGAAGCTTATAATATGCCGTAGTATTCTTTAGATGACCGCCGGTCGTAGTATCACGGCATTCTACCAGCTCCGCGATGCTGACAGAAATCGTGTCCTGATAGACCATATACTTCAGAGCATTGGTTCGGGAAGCCTGTAGCTCCAGAAAAATATTGACCCGGTTGATAATAACTGCTTCAGAGCAGGGCACAGTGATCAGGTCCGCATATCCGAGGCTGTATGCCCCCTCCTCCATGGCTGGCTCAGACCAACGCTTAAGAAGAAGTACGGGGATATCCTTCCCGTAGGGAGGCTTTAGAAATTCACGGTATAGCTCCGTTCCATCCCTTCCTGTTACCGCAGCTGACATCAGAATTAGCTCGGGCTGATGCTCAGATAAAAAGCTGTAGCAAGCCTCCTTTGTCTCTGCTATGAAAAGCTCTACCCTTCCCTCAAGAGCACGGGTTACCAGCTTCTGTACCTCCGGGTCTGCCTCAATCATTAAGACCTGTCTCATGACGTCCCACCTCATCTGTCCAATTACCAGGATCACTATTCTTCTGCAATTATATCATTCCATTTTATATAAATCAATGTCTGTTCTCAATCCTGTAAGTACAGGAAAGCACTGTACAATATCGTAACACTTACATTTCTGTAACACATAGGTCTTCCATATCTCAGTCTCACCAGGCGCTTAATCAACTATTTTCTCAAAGTGCTGATAATCCTTACTGTTCTTCCAGTCCCCTCCCCAGGTAAAGCCCCTGCTAACGAAGGCCTCATAGCATGCATCGCCTTCCCTGATATAATACCTGCAGTCCTTCGTGCGGTCCGCATAGTCAGAGGCATTCTCCGGTAGAATGGTACTCCTTCCGTCAATTGTTGTGATATAGGGATTGTATAGCGGGTTGATATCAATTGCCCAGCCAAGACTGTGCTTAGAGAGGCGGGTGGTCCCTGCTATGAAGCGGTAGTTAAAGGCCGAGGAATTATTTGCAGCCATAGAGCGCTCATCCTCTGCATCATATTCATCAATCAATACCATGCGTTCAATCGGATAACTTATTCCATATAATTCCCTGAATATATCCAGGATATCCTGTGCAATGGCCTGATTTACTATCAGCTCACCGATTCGGGTATTGCCTTCAAAGTCATAATGCAGCACCCTTATGTACCTAAGCATCTCATAGGGAAGCTCACAATCCTTCCCATAGGATTTTCCGTTGATTCTGGTCTTGACCTCAGTAGTAAGCTCCTCCAAATAAAACATCCGGCTGATGGCACTCTCCTCTATCCCCTTCCCATGAAGGATGGTGCCCGCAGGATATTCCCTTAAGACCTCTATCAGCTCCTCCTGGGTGGAATAGGCCTCCAGGGCATCCGCCTCGATCACTCCCTTACTCCCCTGCATCCATATCTCCTCCTTATTTG
>JAEYRK010000029.1 GCA_023435645.1 Bacillota bacterium | reverse complement strand
AATTAAAGCCTGAACTGACCAGCTAAACATGCCAATTCCGACGCATTCTTTTTTAGCTCATTGGCTGATTTTGATATAGTGGACATATTATCCAACTGCTGTTCTAAGGAGGAGGAAATCTCTTCTGTCGATGCAGTGGACTGCTCTGTAATGGCTGAGATACTTTCAATTGCGTTTACAACTTCATCCTTATCCAAATTCACCTTAGCTACACCATCAATCAATTCCTGTATCTGTTGTATGATATTTGCCACCGATTGCTCAATGGTCTCAAAAGCTCTGCCGGACTCTAAGGAAATCTCTGTTGTTTTATTCATAACTTCAGATCCCTGCTCAATGAAATCATGGGTCTTTGAAACAGCATTACTGACTTCAGTTACTACTTCCTCAATACCGATGATGGAATGCTTCGTCTGCTCCGATAATTTTCTGATTTCTTCCGCAACTACAGCAAAGCCCCTGCCCTGCTCCCCAGCCCTGGCACTTTCGATGCTGGCATTTAGCGCCAACAGATTGGTCTGCTCGGCAATTGCCTTTATTACTGATGTAATCTCAACAATCGTGGCAGATTTGCTGCTAAGCTCCTTTACCTGTTCTCTGGCCTGTTCAGATACCTTGGAATTATCCATAATTGCTTTTTGAAGCTCCCGTAGGGAATCCATTCCCGTCCGGTTTGCATTCTTCGTCTCTTCAATGACCGACTTCATGGATCCTGCTCCGTTATATAGGATATCGATTTCCTTAGCTAGATGATTCAGTCTTTCCAAGCCCTCTGAAGCATTTATGGACAGCTCCGTTGCACCGGTTGCCAGCTCCTCGGAAGCCTTCGAAATCTCATAAGCCACCTGGGAGGACTCATCGATCACCGCAGTTAGCTGTTCGGAATTCCGGGAAACCTGGCTTGAATTCTTCTGTATACCGCTCATCATTTCTCTCAGATTTTCTCTCATACTATTCAAAACCATGCTCATCTGGCCAATTTCATCCTTCCTCTTATGTTCAAAGCTGAAGGTGAAATCTCCATCGGCAAGATTTTTCATATCACCGGACATTTGCTTAATCGGACGAATGATTCTACCTGCAAATATCGCACCTGCGACTATAGTTAGCGCCATAATGGTAAGGGCCACCCAGATGGTATCGTACACGGATTTTTGTATCTGTGATTCCATGGTATTCAGGGAAAGCCCGATATTAAGAGCACCTGTGAGCTGCTCACTCAGATTGAAATCCGTTGATATGTTATATACTTTATCCCCTGATGCAGTATCAATGATATCCCCTCTGGTCACCTTATCCGTCACAACCTCCGAAACACTCCCCTGGGAGGTGGCGGAAGAGATGGCATCCGTCCCACTGTCCTCTGTAGATATAAAATTATCAGAAGCAATGATCTGGTAATTATGATCGGAAAAGGAGATATACTCAATGGAATTGTCACTTCCCTGCTTGATTTCAGCAAATATTTTTTGCAGCTCTTCCAGGGAAGTAATATGATTCTTCTGAATTTGGCTCTTTAAGAACATGACCAGAGTCGTTCCGTCATTCTTCATCTGATTAGTAACAGAGTTTTGAATTTCATGACATGATACCGTAGTAAACGCTATTGTAATTACTACTATCAAAATCACAAATATTAAGACTATTTTTCCGGTTAACGTTTTTCCCATTGTTCAATATCCCTCTTTCGACTTTTTTCATCATTTTTCGTTAATTAGTATTTTACCCTATGAATGGGTTCGTGTAAAGAAGGATATTACATATATCAACAAAGCTATGGTTTCAAGATAACCTTAATGCAGCTATCCTGTTTCTTATCAAACATTTGATAGGCCTCAGCTCCTTCTTTGAGGGGCAGCTTATGAGTAATGATATCGGTCGGTTCAAATTTGTCCTCCATCACTAGCTTCATGATCGGTTCCACATACCTATGAACCGGGCATTGACCCATCTTGAGCGTAATATTTCTTGAGTAGAAATCCCCCAGGGGAAATAGATTATATCTAGTCCCATAGACTCCAATGAATACAACAGTACCGCATTTTCTGACAGCCCGGGCAGCCATCTCGATGGCTGACTTGGAACCTCCCTGTAGCTTGAGCATGGCTTCCAGCTTCTCGATATTTGAGGTCTTACCATCCATCCCGACACAATCTAAGACTACATCCGCACCCCCATGGGTAATTTCATGGAGATACTCCCCCGTATCATCATAATTTTCAAAATGGACCGTTTCTGCTCCATAACCAGCCGCATGCTTCAGTCGGTAATCAATATAATCGACGGCTATGACCCGTTTGGCCCCGGCAAAGAAGGACCATTTCACTGCAGTCAGTCCGATCGGACCACAGCCCAGCACCACTACGGTATCCTGGGGCTTCACTCCCCCGGCCTCCACTCCCCAATAAGCGGTTGGCAGGACATCGGTCAGAAAGAGCGCCTGTTCATCCGTCAGCTCCTCCGGAACCACTACCGGTCCCACATTGGCATAGGGAACCCGAAGGTACTCTGCCTGTCCGCCGTCATAGCCTCCGAGGGTATTGCTATAACCAAAGATAGCTCCTATCTCTCCATAGGCATTGGACCTGTCACATTGGCTCCAGTCCCCTTGCTCACAATACTGGCAATGTCCGCAGGCAATCGGAAACGGGACGATGACTCTATCCCCCTTCTTCAGCCTTGTTACCTCAGGTCCAGCTTCTTCTATCATTCCCATGGTTTCATGTCCCAGAATAAAATTCTTCGGCATATTAGGAATCATCCCATGATACAGGTGAAGATCAGAGCCGCAGATGGCTGTAGAGGTTACCTTGATCAGGATATCATCCGGTTTCCTGAGCTTAGCATCCTCCACCTCCTTCACCTTGATATTTTTGATGCCTTCATACACAAGAGCCTTCATAAGATACTCACCTTTCCTTCTCTCATCAACTGAATTTCCCATCATTGCATCATACTTGTTTATCAGATTAGCTTATCCTTCTGACAGTCAAATATACGAAGTCAGGGGTATCTGTAGGATGCAAAATAACAAGGAGATTAATCGGTGGCTATCCTTACACTCTACCTGAATAATTCTATCCCTTTTTCCACAATTCTTATTTCATAGGAGGTTTTTCATTGAAGCGAAAGCAACTGGGGACACACCTGTAGAGCATGTGATTTATTTGATCTGCGATATAATCATGACCACCGGCTTAGCCGGTGGTTTGTTTATCCCCCTATAAGGGGGTGATACCTGCTTGCGCCCGGAAGGCGCACTGAAGGTTCTGCCAGCTGCACTTCATTCTCGGGCTAGCCCTAAAGGGCCTTCTCTGTAGCCATCTGAGCCTTGCCATCCCCTCGGGATTTTACTATGGCTTTATTTATCAGCAATCCCCTTGGGATCCTTTTATTTGCTCTTTTTTACCGGCACACCCGTAAACGGGTCAATATACTCGTTCAACGTAATCTGATCATTCAGCTTATCTTCTTGCAACTGTTGTTGAATATATTCCTGAATTTTCTTGGCATTCTTTCCTACCGTATCTACATAGTAGCCTCTGCACCAGAAATGTCTATTTCCATACTTATACTTCAGGTGCGCATGTCTCTCAAATATCATAAGTGAACTTTTGCCCTTCAAATATCCCATGATTTCTGACACACTGTATTTTGGCGGTATTCTCACAAGCATATGGATGTGGTCTTTACAGCACTCTGCTTCTATTATTTGGATTTCTTTTCGTTTGCACAATGTGCTTAGTATTTCACCTACATCTGCTTTGATCTGACCATAGATTACCTGTCTACGGTATTTTGGGGCAAAGACTAAATGATATTTGCACTCCCATGTGGTATGTGCTAAAGTATTATTATCCATTGCGGATACCTCCTGTGTATTTGTTTGTGAGCTGGCAAAACCCACATTCATTATAGCACGGGAGGTTTTTTGCTTGAAGCTAAAGCAAATCGGGACGCACCTGCAGAGCAGGTGGTTTATTTTATCTGCGATACAA